>JALYXI010000085.1 GCA_030947245.1 Acidobacteriota bacterium | reverse complement strand
CTTGACGCCACCGGCAGGATTGCGACGGCTCTTGCGAAGACCACGGTCACGGTGGATGGCCACCCGGCTCCTTTGCTCTATGTGTCGGCGACTCAGATCGGGGCCATTGTTCCTTACTCCATCAGTTCCTCCCAGCCGCGGGTGGTGGTGACGTATAACGGGTTGGCATCGCCCGCGGCTTCGGTTACTGCCGCGCCTGCCGCGCCGGCCCTCTTCACAATCGATTCTTCCGGCAGTGGGCAAGCTGCGGCGCTGAACCAGGACGGCAGCTTGAACGGGCCGTTCAACCCGGCGGGCAAAGGGGAAGTGATTACGGTGTTTGGCACGGGTGAAGGCAATACGAATCCCGGCGGAATCGACGGCCAGATTGCGACAGCCGGTAATCCGCGTCCGTTACTGGCGGTGAGCGCGGCAGTGGGGGGCGTGCCGGCAAGCGTGTTGTATGCGGCGGCAGCGCCGGGCCAGGTAGCCGGGATGTTCCAGGTTAACTTTCGCGTGCCGTCCGAAGCGCCGCCGGGACTGGCAGTAACGGTGACGGTCACGGTGGGGGCGAACACCAGCCCGAAGGGCGTCACGGTAGCTTTGCAGTAACGCCTCACGTGGCGTGGCAGTGACCGCTCACTTGGCGTGAGTCAGACTCTTCAACTCATTCGCGGTAAGTTCGCGCCACTTGCCGATTTCGAGATCGGCGATGCGGACGGGGCCGATCGCGATACGGACCAGCTTCAGGGTTTTGCTTCCGATCGCCTCTACCATGCGGCGGACCTGGCGGTTGCGGCCTTCCGTCACTTGTATTTCGAGAAACGAATACTTTTCTGAATCGCGCAAACGGTTTACCATGGCGGGGCGCGTGGGACCGTCCGCGAGTTCGACGCCCGCGCGGAGGCAGTCAATCTGTTCGTTGGTAATACGAGTGGAGCATTTCACCTGGTAGGTCTTGGGCACCTTGTAATGCGGGTTTGTCAGCAGTTCGGCGAAACCGGAATCGTTGGTCAATACCAGGAGGCCGCTGGTGTCGAGATCCAGCCTGCCGACCGGGAAGACCCATGTATCCAGATCGCCCAAAAGGTCGTAGACTGTGGGACGGCCTTCCGGGTCTTTGTAGGTGGTGATGTAGCCTTTGGGCTTGTTGAGAAGCAAATACAGCTTGTCGGCGCTTTCGAGAGGCTTGCCATCGAAGAGAACCTGGTCGCGGTCGAGATCGATCCACTGATCGGGATTCTGGATGACGCGGCCATTCACACGCACCCGGCTTGCGCCAATCCAGCTTCGCGCTTCCGTGCGGGAGCCAAGCCCTGCCTTTGAGAGCACCCGCTCTAGTGTCTTCAGCCGCGGCATTCTTTGGTCCCGCTTCAAGGGAGGACGACTTTCGCTTGTCCGGAGTTGTTCGCCAAGTCCACGGCACGAACAACGACCACGTGTTCGCCCGGAGATTGGTCCTTCAAATCGACATGAAAGCGGGCCTGCTTGCTGTCGAGGATTCCAGAAACGGGGTTGACGGGCACCCACGCGCCTCCGTCGATTGCGTACTCGGCGCGCTTCAGGGCGGACGCGGAATCGACGGCTTCAAAGTCGAAGGCTCTGCCGTGAACCGGGCCGGCGGTGACGCGTGGAGGCGTGTTGTCGATCAGGACGGGCGAACTGACCAGTTCGGCTTCGCGCGCCGAGGCTCCGGCATTGGCCTCGCGGTCTGAGGCGGTCACCCGGAAGTAATAGCGTCCGTCGGCCAGCGCCTCGGCGTCGAGCGTGAGGCTGTTCTCATGCAGATTCTGTTTTAAGAGCTTCCACTCGCGTTCGCCTTCGCCGCGAAATGCGACGGAGAAAACCAGCTTGTCGCCATCGGGGTCGTCGGCTTGCCAGCTCAGAATCAACTGTTGCGAACCGGCTCGGGAGAGGGTTTGAACGGCGGTACCGGTGGAGGTGGAAGGCCCGGCATCGCCCGTGTCGGTCACCGTGATGGAGTAGCTGGAAGTGGCCGCGGATGCGGAGCTCTTCGGGGCCGCCGCAGCCGGTTGCATGGTAGTCAACGCGGTGATGGAGCGGATCAGGGGAGCGTTATTCCGCGGCAGGTAGCCGACGCTGACGCTTTCCACCGAGGCATTCGGAGCAAGTTCCGCTTTCCAGACCAGATAGCGGGCGTTGGGGCTGGGGACTGCTCCGTTTGCCGGGACCGGCGCCCATCCGCTCCAGGTGCGGTCAGGCCGGAGCGAGTTGCCGGAACGGGTCCAGAGCGTGGCGGCGCCGGAGCCGCCACGGCGGATGCCGCCCCAGCGCGAGGTGGAACCGGCGTCGAATACAGGGGATTCGTAGCTGCCGCCCATGGGCGCGGCCGAATTACCGAGGCGGTAGATCTTGCCCCCCGATCCCGCCGCGGCGAGTACTGCGGAGCCGTCCCGGAAGAGGCGGGTCAGGTCGCCTTCGCCGGTCTGCGAAACCAGGGTTAAACGCCGATTGGCGGTAAGCCGGTAGAGCCGCCCCAAATCTGTCGCGAACAGTAAGCCGTCCGGACCGGGCAGAATGTCGTAGACATTTTCTTCCTTTGAGCTCCACAGCGTTTCGACTGTGAGATCGGGATGAATTTGGTAAATGGCCGATTTTTCGACCCCGGTCAGGTCGACGGTCGCGGCCGGGGCAGCGGTTGTCGTGGTGGTCGCGGTGACTGCCGGGGGTTTCGTGGCTTCCGGGCCGGGTGGCTTGATCTCCGCCGTATTTTGCGCGGCTTCCGCGGTTACGGTGATGGAAGTGGTGATCGTAGGAGTTTCGCTGACCGTTGCCGCCGCGCCCTGAGCTGCGCTCTGTGTTTTCTTCGCGACCGATCCGCCGAGTCCCGCGGCATAGATGCTGCCATCCGCTCCCGATGCCATGGCGCGGATTTCGGGCAGGTTGGAGTCATACAGGACAAAGGCTTTGTCCTTCGCCGTGATGCGGTACAGGATTCCGTTCGGTTCGCTTCCCGCGAGCAGCGCTCCTGAAGCATCGAACGCCAGGCCGGTAACGTTGGCTTGGCCTGTAGCGAAATACTCTTCTCCCTGGCCCGGCGCGGTGATGCGGTAGATCTTGCCTTCGCCCCCCGTTCCGGCATAGAGAGCGCCATCGGTCCCGAGCGCGAGCGACCAGATGTAGGTGGTCTTCGGATTGAAGTATTCTGTGGCAGCGCCGTTTTCAATGCGGCCGTTTTTGATGCTGCCGTTTTCAATGCGATAGATGCGGCCGTTCGGGGAAGTGCCGGCATACACCACGCCGCCCGCGCCCGCGGCTACGGCGAAGATCTCCGGCTGCGGGGCAGTCCAAATGACAGCGCCTTTCCCATCGGGACCGATGCGGAAGAGACGGCCATGGTTTCCGGTTCCGGCATAAATGGTTCCATCGGCCGTGCGCCCCAGACTCCAAAGATAGGCTTGGCCAGTAGGAAACAGCGGATTGAGCGCGGGGGCGACGGAGAGCACGCCATCGCGGCTGAGCGCAATGCGATCGAATTTGCCCTTCAGGAACTCCGGGTAGCTGGAAAGCTCCCAAAATGCGGGGCTGGACGCGGAGAGAACCGAGGCCGCTACGAGGGACAGCACAGCCAACTTCAATTCTTGACCTCAAGCTGAACGGTTTTCGCTCCGCTGACCACCCAACCGGAAAGGTCCCATTCAAACTGAGCCACCTTCGAGTTTCGGACTTGAGTATTTGCCGTATTGGCTGCCAGAACAATCGCAACGGAGGGAGGCGGATCGGGCAGGTCGACGCCGGCGATTTGGAAATCGGGGTCGGCGCGCCATACGCGGACGTAGGTCTTATCGGCTGGCCGTACCAGGTTCACGGCTGCGATCAGTTCGTCAGCGGATCGGGGATTCGCACTGGTGAGCGTGCGGAGATCCGCCAAGCTGGTTTGCGGACCGTCGGCGACGCTGAAGTAGAGAGTCCCGTTCGCCGTTCCCGCGGGAACGCGGTACTGCATTTCCCGGGTCAGTTCCAGCCCGTTTTCACTCGTCATTCGTGCAGTCAAACTGACCAGATCCCCTGGATGCGCCTCCCGTTTCGATAATGCCGCGTCTTCAATTTGTAGCTGTTTATGTTTATCGACAGCATCGATTCGGAGTTTTACGCCGGTGACGCGCAATTCCGGGAAGCCGCCTTGCAGGATGTAGGAGAGCGGGATGGCGGCGGCGAGGGATGCCTGCAAACTGACAGCTCCTTCACCGGAATAGATGCTGCGGATGGGAACCGGCGGCCGGCCGGCCAAGCTGATTTCGCCCGAAACTGTAATCGCCGAAGGACCGGCGGCGCGCTCGTTGCCGTCGATGGCGGAGAACGCTGACATTTGCAGCAGAATGGGCGAGAGATAGCGGTCATTTACCATTTTCATCCGGTAGGTATTGCGGTTGATTGCGATTTCGACCGGAACCAGATCGGCGCGAATTCCCAATTCGCCGGTGATGGCGGCATTTCGATCCTGCTTGATGACACCCATAAGCTCGCGGGCGGCCGAAACCTTAAAAGAGGAGTTCAGGTTCGGAACCAGGGCCAGCACTTCGGAGCGGGCGAAGGGCAGACCGGTGGGTCCAAGACCGAGAAAACGATGGCCGAAGCCGTAGACGTTCGGGCCATCTATATAGGTAACGGTTCCATCGGCGCCGACACTGAGATCGCCCGTCATGAGTTGGACGCTGATCATGGAACCGGGGTGGAGAGTGCGAGGGTCGCCCAATTGGTCGCCCACTGCGCCGCCGACGCCTAGGCCCTGGCGCGGTTCAAGGCCGAACGGCCGCAACTGCGCGGCGAAGGCTTCAAGGGTGTGGGCCGTGAAGCCGCCGAAAGAGACGGGCGTGCCGATTTCCCGCATGCCCCCGGCAGACTCGGTCTGCTTGACGCCGGTCCAGGGCGAGCCGGTGCTCGCGAGCATCTCTTCAATAGGCCGGATTCCGGCAATGGGATCTTTGGAATAAGGAAAGCCGAGGGCAACGGCCCCGATCAACTTGCCTCCAATGTATACCGGACTGCCGCTCATGCCCTGCATCACGCCGGTATGCTCGAGTGGGCCGCCGCTGAAACGGCCCAGAATGAGGCTTTGGCGGGGACCGATGTTTTCGAGAACACCGAGAATTTCCACATCGAAATCGGCAATGGTTTCGCCTGAAAAGATGGTTTTGCCGGTGCCGTGCATACCGGGCTTGATGTCCCGCAGCGGGAGAAAGGGGGAATCGGCGGCAGGCATCAGACCGCATCCGCATACCACCTCGAAAACGGTAAGAGCTATTAGGCGAAACACATTCTGATGATATGATAATCACCGTCCCACCTTAATGTCGTCAGTAAGCCAAAGTATTCCTTCGCCGCCGCGCACTCGAAGCTCTGTGAATTGGGGATTTCTCGCGTGGTTCGGCGCGTTGCTGGTCTTTTGCTATGCGCCGGTGCTGGCCGCGCTGGCCCGGCAATGGAACAACGACGCGGACATGGGGCACGGGTTCTTTGTTCCCGTGATTGCGGCGTACATCGCCTGGCAGAAGAGGGATGAGATCAAGGGCCTTGCGCCGCGGCCTAACTGGTGGGGGCTGGCGATCGTAATTTACGGCGCTTTCCAACTTTATATTGCAACGCTTGGGGCGGAATTGTTTCTGGCCCGTACCTCTTTTGTAATTTCGATTATAGGAATGGTGCTGTTATTGGGCGGCCGCGAATATCTGCGCGTTTTCGCTTTTCCATTATTTATGCTGTTTTTCATGGTTCCCATTCCGACCGTGATTTATAACAAAATTACTTTCCCGCTTCAGATTCTGGCAAGCCAGGTGGCGGACAATGTTTTGGGTCTGATGGGCTACGCGGTGCTTCGCGAGGGGAACATCCTGGAACTGCCCAGCCAGCGGCTGAGCGTCGTAGAGGCTTGCAGCGGGATCCGGTCACTGCTGTCGCTCTCGTTCCTTTCCCTGGTATATGGCTACTTCTTCGAGAAGAAAACGTGGATCCGGGTGGCGTTATTCCTCAGCACCATCCCAATTGCCATAATCGCCAACGCCGGGCGCGTCACGCTGACCGGCATTCTAAGCGAGATCCGGCCGGAACTGGCGGAAGGATTTTTCCACGAGATGTCCGGATGGGTTATTTTCATGATCGCGCTGGCGATTATGGTATTGCTGCACCAACTGGTAATTCGAACTTATAATCATATTCATGCCCGGCGTTAACATTTCTTCCGTTCTCCAGAGTAAGTATGCCCGCGTGTTGACGGCGGTGCTGATCGTTCAATCGGCGCTGTTCTATACCGCGTCACACGGCGAGAACATCGCCCCGGCGCAGGCCTTGAATCACGTGCCGGAGAGGGTCGGCTCCTGGGTGATGCTCCAGCAAGGTTTAGTGGATAAAGAAACTCTGGATGCGCTGAAGGCGGACGATACGCTGAGCCGTACGTACGGATCGAACGAGGCGGGCGGGGCTGCCAGCTTGTTTGTCGCTTACTTCCACACGCAACGGACGGGACAATCGCCACATTCGCCGAAGAACTGTCTGCCCGGTTCCGGATGGACGCAGAGCGTATCCGGGTTTATCGATGTTCCCATCGAGCAGACGCACCAGACCATTCGCATCAACCGTTACATCGTTTCGAAGGGTGATGAGAAGAGCGCCGTTCTATATTGGTACCAGACGCCGCGCCGGGTGATCGCCGACGAGTTCGACGCGAAGTTTTGGCTGGTGGCCGATTCGGTCCGGTACCACCGCAGCGATACCGCGCTGGTGCGGGTCGTGGTTCCGGTCCAAAAAGATAATGACCAGAAGGCCGTGGATCTGGGCGTCAAATTCGTCCAGACGATGTATCCGGTGCTGCGGACTTACTTGCCGGTTTAGGCTTTTTTGTACTTCTCGACCTCGGCGCCGACAGGCCCTTTTTTTGTGCGGTTGAGGAGCGTGGTCATTTCAGGCCCCGTCATTTTACGGAACGTCTTACAGGCCAAGACATTTTCTTCCAACTGCTGAACTGTTTCGACGCCCGAGACCAGGGTATCGATGTCCTGGCTCCAGGTGAAGCGGAGGCATTCGGAGATGGGTGCGATGTGGTGCTCACTGATTCCGCCCATAGCATTACTTTTCATGGCCAGCATTCCCAAGCCTTTTTCGCGGACTTTAGGCAGCACATTGCCGATAAAACTGAGGTGATACGGGTCGACCAGGTTGACCGGATGCTGAACCGTTTCCCAACCATCGAAAGAGCGCAGCATCCGGAGGTGCACTTCAGGATCGTAGTGGCCAGTGAAACCAATATGGCGCACTTTGCCCTGTTCTTTGGCTTTCACGAAAGCCTGAAGCGAGCCGCGGGGACCGAGGATCTGATCCACTTCAGACATTGTGCTGACTTGGTGACAGCACCAGAGGTCGAGATAGTCGGTCTTCATGCGGGTGAGGCTTTCTTCCAGCTCCTTGAAGGCGCCGTCGTAGGTGTAAATTTCCGCCTTGGTCATCAGGTGAATTTTCTGGCGAAGACCGCCTACGAGCGCGACGCCATAGGTCTCTTCACTTTTACCGTCGTGGTAGAGGTGGGCGCAATCGAACAGGTTCACGCCGAGATCGATCGCGCGGTGAACGATGCGGACGCCTTCATCCTGGCTGCGGACGCGCATGTGATAGCCGCCGACGGTGATGCGGGAGACGCGCATGCCGGTTTGGCCGAGATTGCTCATGGGCATGGGGGTATCGGCCAGGAGTTTCGGGTTTAGGGCGAGGGCGGCGGAGGATGCGGCGAGAAAGGTCCGGCGTTGCATGGTGTTACTCCTTCCGGTGTTCGCGATGGACGGCGTCGAGAACCCCGTTGACAAATTGTACCGACTGAATGCCGGAGAAGCGCCGGGCGAGTTCGAGCGCTTCGTCGATCAGAATGGGCGCGGGGGTATCGGTGTGGAGCATCTCATAAACGGCCAGGCGAAGGATATTGCGATCGACGGCGGGCATGCGTTCCAGGCGCCAGTGTTCGGCGTGTTTAGTGATGCGGCTGTCGATTTCGGCGATCTCCGCGACAGTGCCGCGCACAAGCTGTTCGAGAAAGGCGTCGCGGCTCTTCCAGACCTCGGCCTGGTCCGAAGCGAGTGAGCCGTAGAAGGCTTCGATCGATTCCTGGGCCGATTCCTGAGCGGAAACCTTGCGGGCGTCCCAGGAGAAGAGAACCTGAAGCGCCTGTTCGCGGGCTTTGTGCCGGGATGGCATTTAGGACGATACCTGCTTCAGTAAGTTGACCATTTCAATGGCGGTCATAGCGGCGTCAAAGCCCTTGTTACCGCTTTTGGCGCCGGCCCGGTCGATGGCCTGTTCGACGGTGTTGGTGGTTAGGATACCGTTTGCGATGGGGATTCCGATTTCGAGCGCGAGGCGGGCGAGGCCGCCAGCGGACTCGCCGGCGACGTAATCGAAGTGGGGCGTATCGCCGCGGACGACGGCGCCGAGACAGATAACGGCGTCATGTTTGCCGGATTTGGCTAGAGCCTGAGCGGTGATCGGAATCTCCCAGGCGCCGGGGACGCGCACAATGAGAAGGTTGTCTTCGGAGGCGCCGGAGCGCTTCAGGGCATCGAGAGCGCCTACCAGCAGGCGGTCCGTGATGAAGCTGTTGAAGCGCGCAACGATAAGTGCAAAGCGGGCTGTGCCGGCGGTGAGATTGCCTTCGAGAATTTGCATTTATGAGCCGGTGAACACGGGGGAACGCTTTTCCAGAAATGCCCGGATTCCTTCCGCGCGGTCCTGTGTCGATGCTACCAGTCCGAAGGCGGCGGATTCGAAGCGGAGCCCGGCTTCGAGGCCGCCGTTGAGCCCGGCGTCGACCGCCTCCATAGTGAGTGAGAGAGCGTAAGCTCCGCATGCGAGGCATTTGGCGAGCCATTCGCGGCTGGCCGGGATCAGATCGGGTTGCGGGATGATGCGATTCACGAGACCGATGCGATACGCTTCGGCTGCCGTCACCGGCTCGGCCGAGAGAAGCATTTCGAGCGCGCGGCCGCGCCCGACCAGGCGCGGAAGGCGCTGAGTGGCGCCGTATCCGGGAACCGTGCCGAGTTTTACTTCGGGCTGGCCCAGGACTGCTTCGGGCGTGGCAAAGCGAACGGCGCAGCACATGGCGAGTTCGAGTCCGCCGCCGAGCGCGCTGCCATCGATGGCGGCGACCGAAGGTTTGCGCATGGTTTCCAGGCGGCGGAATACGCGCTGGCCGAGGCCGGAGAGCGCTTCCGCCTGGACGGCGTTTGTGGCGGCGAGTTCGCGGATGTCGGCTCCCGCGATGAACGCTTTTCCGCCCGCGCCGGTGAGGATCAGGGCTCGGAATTGCGAATCGGATTCCACGGTTTCGAACGCGCGATTCAGTTCTTCGATCAGTTCCCGATTGAGCGCATTCCGCTTTTCCGGCCTGTTTACGGTGACCAGCGCGACCCCGTCCGGGCCTTCCTCAAACAGTATGTGGCGGAAGGGCATATGCCATACTTGGGATTCACCGATCATATCGCATGGACCGCGAATTCATCCGCAATTTCTCTATCATTGCCCATATCGATCACGGCAAATCCACGCTTGCCGACCGTCTGCTGGAAGCAACCGGCGCGGTGACCAAACGCGAAATGATGGAGCAGGTTCTGGATTCGATGGACCTGGAGCGGGAGCGCGGAATCACGATCAAAGCCCACGCGGTGCGCCTGGATTACAAGGCTTCGGATGGCAGGATGTATCAGTTGAACCTGATCGACACGCCGGGCCACGTGGACTTTTCTTACGAGGTTTCGCGGAGCTTGCAGGCTTGTGAAGGCGCACTGCTGGTTGTGGACGCATCGCAAGGCGTGGAAGCGCAGACGCTTGCGAATACCTATCTGGCGCTGAAGCACAACCTGGAAATTATTCCGATTCTGAACAAGATCGATCTGCCCTCGGCGGAGCCGGAGCGGATTCGGGAGCAGATTGAGACGCTGATTGGCCTGGATGCGAAAGATGCGATTCTGGCGAGCGCGAAGCAAGGAATCGGGATTGCGGAAACGCTGGAGGCTATCGTTCACCTGATTCCACCTCCCAGGGGCGATGCGAACGCTCCCTTGCGGGCGCTGATCTTCGATTCGTGGTTCGACCCGTACCGCGGCGTAATCATTCTGCTGCGGGTGGTGGATGGGAAGCTGAAGCTGGGACAGAAGGTGCGGTTCTGGTCGAACGGCAAGACGCACGACGTGGAAGGAGTGGGATTCCAGGCGCCCAAAGCCACGCCCGCCACGGAGCTTTCGGCGGGTGAAGTGGGATACCTGTACGCGAACATCAAGACCGTTTCGGATGCAAAGATCGGCGACACGATCATTGACGATGCCAACCCGGCTTCGGAGATGCTGCCCGGATTTGAAGAGATCAAGCCCATGGTGTTCGCGGGCTTGTATCCGGTGGAAAGCCACGAGCATGGCCTGCTGCGCGACGCGCTGGAAAAGCTGCGATTGAATGACAGCGCGTTCAACTTCGAGCCGGAGAATTCGACCGCGCTCGGTTTCGGATTCCGGTGCGGCTTTCTGGGCTTACTGCACCTGGAGATTGTTCAGGAGCGTTTGGAGCGCGAGTTCAACATCGATCTGATCACGACCGCGCCGGGCGTGCGGTACCGGATCACGAACACAAAAGATGAAGTGTTCGAGATCGATAACCCGAACAAGTTCCCGGACCCTTCTTACATCAAGTATGTGGAGGAGCCCATTATTGAGGCGTCTGTAATTACGCGCGACGAGTATCTGGGCGGGATTCTAGCGCTCCTGGAAGACAAGCGCGGGGTGCAGAAGAAGTTCGAGTACATCGGCGGCGGGCGCGTGCTGCTGCTGTACGAGATGCCGTTGAACGAGATCGTGATGGACTTTTACGACCGGTTGAAATCGGCATCGCGCGGGTATGCGTCACTGGACTATCACTTGGCGGGATTCCGCGTGTCGCCCATGGTGCGTCTCGATGTGCTGATTGCCGGGGAGCCGGTGGATGCGCTTTCGATCATTTGCCACAAGGACGTGGCGTATGAGCGGGGCAAGCTGCTGATTGAGCGAATGCGCAAGCTGATTCCGCGGCAGATGTTCGAGGTAGCTCTGCAGGCGGCGATCGGGAGCAAGATCATCGCGCGTGAAACCATTTCGGCGATCCGGAAGAACGTGCTGGCAAAGTGCTATGGCGGCGACATTTCGCGAAAGCGGAAGCTGCTGGAAAAACAGAAGGAAGGCAAGAAGCGGATGAAGCGCGTGGGGAACGTGGATATTCCGCAAGAAGCGTTTTTGGCGGTGTTGCGCGTTACTGAGAGCAGCGACAACGATTAGGTGGAATCGGGGCGGCCCAACAGCACCCGCTAAGCTACTGGAGCCCGCGCCCACTTTGGCCGCGGTCACAGTTCGGTGCCCGCGAGAGATAGTCTGCGACTCGGTGCCGACTTGGGTGATAGTGACACCGGCTTCTCCCCCAAAAGTTGACCCAGTTGGCGGGACCGTTGGCTCCCGTGTTTGGGGAAAAGATATGGAAGATCTGATTATAGAATCCAATGTTGTTGCCGTACGGCTCGTCAAAAGCGGCTGCAGCGCAGGTTGATGCTTTCGACAAGGCACTGGGGAATGATTCGGCCTTGCCGGAGATGACGCACGGACACGGCAACGGTTCCCTTCCCAAAACTTAAGAAAGTAATTGAGACGGAGAATCGGCGTATCTGCAAATTACCTAATGAACCGTGATAGATCGCATTTTGACAATCTCCAGGTGGCGGGTGCCTTTTCCGGAGACCACGAAAATCTCATGTTCACCGCGCACGCTGGAGCGAAATGGGACTCGGAAATCGTAAGTCTCGCGTGTTTCCAAGAACGGTGTGCGCTGTAACCCGATGATCTTGCCGTGTTTGCTGGGATCGCCATCATAGAAGGAAACGGTCAGTCCTGCTTGCAGGCTTCTTGATCCCGTGCGAACCTTGGCAGCAATGATAGTAGTTTACCACTTGCCACAACCTGCGACTGGGCACCTACCTGGGTGATTTCCGCACCTACTTCGCCATAGAGAGCAGCGCGGCTGCCGGGCGCAACTGCGCTCACAGCTTGCGGAGAGAAATTGTGGAACACCTGGTTGTAGAAACCGAGATTATTGCTGTTCGCCTCCTCAAGAGCTGCTACAGCAAGAAAGTCCGCGCCCACGGGCGGGATGCTCGTCAAACCGTGACTGGCGATGTCGGGTATCAGTTTTCCGTTCACGTCCTGCATCCAAGTCACCACCCAGAAAACCACGTCCTGATTCACGAACGGCGTTGTATCGAAAGTGTATCTACCAGCACCCAGTTGGGCAGGTCGGTATCATTGTTAAACGGTGGAATGACGGCCTGTGGCGAGGTCTGCTCACCGATAAAGAAGCTGGGGCCGACCTGTGTGTTCGTCGTCGTATTCCAATGCATTCCATAGAAGCGGACGTGCACGCTGGTGCCTGGGGCCATAGCCTTCAAGCTGAAGTTATGAATTCTCGCCTGTAGCAGTAATTGGTCGCCGGATGTTGCCGAGCCAAGTTGAGGCCCATTTCCATTGGCTGAAGCGCCGGTAATGAAGAAGCCGCGCATCCAGTGATATTGGTCAGACCAGGGATCGGCGGGGACCTTGTCCGCTTGGGTGGCACAATCCACGTTTGAAGATCCGTTGTCGAAAACCAGACAGGATCCGTCACCGCGATTCACGTTCGATGTATCCACCTGCCAGCGGGCTGGCTGGTTTAGTCCCACATCCGGGGTCTGGCCATACAAATCCACCCACTTTGACCCTGTTGGTTCCACTACGTAGCCCCGTATGCAGAAATCCGAAGGTCTGTACGTCGGTATTAAGCGGCTCATCGTTGACTACTCCGCCCGGTTTCTTTTGTCCGTAAATATAGGGCGTGACGAAGTAGCCGTACAAATTGGGATCGGCGAACGTTGCCTTTTTGTGAATCCTATACCGGTGCTCTTGGTGAGAGTCGTTAAAGAATCGGTTAAATTACTGGGCTCGATCGTGTATTCCACCGGTGAACATGAATGCTGCTCGTACTACTGTTATAAACAAGAGTTCCACAAAAAGGGCAGCCGGGAAGTTGCCCAAGGATGTGACGCGCGATCGCTATACGTAGCGTCGCGATGGAAGCTGGATTATGCCGTTCGTAACGTACGGGAGGGGGCGCCGCGCGCCTCGAACTTCGGGGGGACTTTGGGTACGGGTAGTTCGAGTTTCGCCAGCACGCACCGAGGAAAAAAAAGGCTTCTCTCGGCGATGAGAAACCCGTAAGCGGCGATACACAGCGTGGCGTGATGATGAAAGCCCCGCCAGCCCCGGCCTTCGAAGTGGCCGAGTCCGAGTTCCTGTTTGAGTTCCTCGTAGTCGCGTTCCACGATCCAACGATGCTTGGCGATACGAACCAGATCGTTGAGCCCGGTTGCTGCGGGTAAATTCGACAACCAGTATTTGGCGGGTTTTGCGACCCCTTTGGACCACTCGATCAGGAGCCATTCCTCCGGATGTGGCTCGCTCCGCCAGTAGTCTCGATGCGCGGGCCGGATACGGACCGCCGCAAACCGCGAGCAGAGTTTCTTGCTGCCCTCCCGCCAGGCAACCTCTTCCCATGCTGTCTCCGGTAAGGCGATGGCCAGTTGCCCGGTGCTGACCGGTTGATGATTTTTATCGCGCCGCAGCAGTTTCGGCGGCCGTCCCATCTTTTGCTTCGGCTTGGCCGGCAACGGCGTCTGGCCGGGTTCCCAGACGCTGGCCGAAGACTGGATGCCAACGGCGTATTCCAGATGCAGTTCTCGCAGTCCGTCGCGGAACTGACTGTCCATGCCATAGGCTGCGTCTGCCAGAACCACGCCGCGAGGAACTTCCTGCTCTACCGTCCGGCGAATCTGATCGAGCGCTATTCGCGGCTTGGTTTGAAACTGAATCTCTTCGGGAACGCCTGTCTTATTCCGGCGCGCATCATCGCTGGCCCAACTCTCGGGCAGGTAGAGCCGGTAGGCCACTGGCACGCTCAGAGTTCTCGTACTCACCGACAAACTCACCGCGACACGACAGTTGTCCTGTTTCCCCAACTGTCCGCAGTACTGGCGCGCCACCCCTACGGATTCTTTGCCTTTCTTGGGAAAGCCCGTGTCGTCGACGATCCAGCCAACCACCGGCTCCCGCTTCTGCACCGCCGCAAGGGTATACTCGCGCACTCGTTGCAGCATCTCTTCATCGCTCCACGGAGCGTCGGCCACCAGA
>JALYXI010000060.1 GCA_030947245.1 Acidobacteriota bacterium | reverse complement strand
GTATATAGGCGCGGTAAGACGCATTCGCGACAATCTGGCCACGATCGTTGATGGCGGTAGCCCTAGCGAGCGTCAACCCCAATCTCGGGTCAATGACATCATTGAGGTCCAATATCTGGCCGCTACGGTAGACAAAAGCACGAGTGTCATATGTGGGGCCGACGGGTGCTCGGAGGGCGCCTACCACTTGCCCCGAACTATTGATGGCGAGACCTTTACTGTAATAGTAATTTCCTGACGGATCGAGATCTGTCATCTGACCGTTACTATAGAGAAAAGCGTGTTCACGGCTATTGGACGTATCGGCGATGCCGGTTACCTGTCCCGCGTTGTTGATGCCGTATCCTTCGCTCTGCCGTCCCCCCAAAGTGCCCAAGCTCTTCATCTGACCATCGCTGTAAAGAAAGGCTTGCCTGAGGAGGGCTGTGTAAGCATAACCGGTCACTTGCCCCGCCTCGTTGATGGCAAAACCGGGGCTTATGCCTCCTAAATCTGTTATCTGGCCGTTGCTGTAGAGAAAGCCATTTTCTGGATTAATATCTATATAATATGCCCCTGTTACCTGCCCCGCGTTGTTGACGCCGTAACCTACGCTGCCAGCGGATTTCAGCGACGGAGTCAAGTCCGTGGTCTGGCCATTGCTGTAGAGAAAAGCATGGCCATTAGTAGAGTAACCCGTCACCTGCCCCGCGTTGTTGATGCCGTACCCGGCGCTGTATGGGCCTGCTATCGCGCTTAAGCCGTGGCCGTCCGTGTAGAGAAACGCCTGCGCGCCGTAATTCGAGGGTCCGAAAGAGCCCGTTACTTGCCCAGCATTATTGATTCCTGCGCCATAAGTGTAGGCGCCGCCCAACGTACCCAGGTCCGTTACGCTATAAAGAATCGAGCCGGTTACAGGCGAAATCCCGCTGAACAGCAGTCCGAAGATAAGACAAAAGCTGAGGCGCATCCACCGCGCCCCCTCAGGAGCGCCGGGCTCAATATATCACACCCGCTTCGCATCAGCGTTAGAAGTCTTCGGCTCCGCTTCCTTCTGTCCTCTATGAGCGAAACCAATGGTTTGCGTGGGCGCTGCCATCGAGATTCCTTCCCGCTGAAACCGCCGGAAAATGCGGCGCCGCAACTCGCTCTGCACGCCGGTCTGGCTGAAAAAATCCGCGATTGTCACATTCACTGAGAACACCAGCGCCGAATCGGTAAAGCCGGGAATCAGCGTTACCGAAGGAGTCGCTTCCGCCACCATCCCGGGGATCTCCTTCGCCCCCGCTTGCGCTTCCTCCAGCAGAATTTGTTCCACGCGGTCCAGATCGCAATCGTAAGCCACACGAACGTTCAGGCTGAAGCCCATCGTCTTATTCGGAAGGTCGTAGTTGGTGACGTTTGCTTGGCCCAGCTTGCTGTTCGGTACAAACACATAGTTGTTGGTAAGGCCGCGAAGCGTGGTGCTGCGCCAGGTGATGTCGGCGACGTAACCTTCTTCCCCGCTGTTCAGCTTGACGTAATCGCCCAGGCGGATCTGGCCGGCCACGCTGATATAGAAACCCGCGAAGAGGTTTGCCATGGTGTCCTGGAGGGCAAGCGCGACAGCCAGCCCGCCCACCCCCAATGCGGTCAGAAGAGGCCGGATATCCACGCCCAGGTGATTCAGCAGAACCAGCATTCCCAGCGTATATACCGCGATCTGCGCCAGGTTGCGGCTCAGGCTGGCCGATGCAGCCGCCTGCCCCGAAACATGTCCCGAAACATGAGAACCGTAGAAGCGGACCAGGTTGCCTGCGACGTTCGCGGCGATGATGGTGAGCGAAACAATCCAGAGGCCCAGAAGCACGATATCGATTTCGTGTATATAACGCGTGGGAACTTCCGAACTCCGGGTGGCCAGATCCGCCCCGAGGATCAAAGACCAGATCACAAGCGGCCCGCGCAGTGTGTTTTTGAGAATCGGAGCGAGGCGGCTGTTACCCCGCCCGGCCCACCGCTGCAGGAAGCCAAATAAGACGTGGCGCACGATGAGCCCGCCTATCAGGCACAGCAGGAAAACGCCCAGCGGTACCACCCATTTCCACCATTCGTGCACCAGAAGCGGCTCAAAGCGTCGCATCACTCGATTCTAAGTGCACGGTATCGTTGTTTCGCGCGTCACACAGTTGTGAAGGGAAAGCTTTGCCTGGCGGGCGTTCTGTGTGTTGTGTCCGCAGCGCATGGTTCGGAGGCCGGAAAAGCGGCCCGGCAAGCTCATAAGGCGGAAAAGCGGAAAGAATTCTCCAAGGCGTATCTGCTGTATTCCGAAGCTGCCATGCTGCAGCCGGGAAAGAAATCGTTCCGGCTGAAAGCGGATGCTCTACAGAGCCGCGCTGCTCTTGCGTCGCACCCGGAACCTCCCGCGGGCAGTGCCATCGACTCGGAGCCGGATGTGCTGGTGCAGCCCGATGAAGTTTTCGACAGCCTGACCGCCAAGGACTTGGCGTCCGTAGCCAATCCCCAGCCTCCGCCCGAACTGCATGCGCGGCCCGGGCGCTTCAATATCGATTTTCACGGAGACTATAAGTCTCTCTTCACCCAGGTGGCGCGCCTTTACGGTCTGGAGAATGTCTTCGACAGCGACTTTGAAGCCGGCCCGGGCATCCACTTCGAGTTGCAACAAGCGGACTACCGCGAAGCCCTGCATGCCCTGGAAGCGGCCACCGGTTCTTTCGTTACGCCGGTCTCCCCTTCCGTGTTTCTGGTGGGGAAGGATACCCCTCAAAAGCGCACGGATCTGGAGCAGAACGTCACTGTCAGCATTCCCGTGCCCCAAGCCACCACGCAGCAGGAAATGATCGAGCTCGCACAGGGCGTCCGCCAGGCGCTCGACATTCAGAAGTTGGGCTGGGACAGCAAGACCAACACTCTGGTGATCCGCGATCGCGTGTCCCGCGCTTTGCCGGCGCAGGCCCTGTTTCAAAATCTGCTGTCCTACCGGCCGCAGATCATGGTGGAACTCCAACTCATCGAAATTCGGAAGAGCGACATTGTGAATTACGGCATCAACCTGCCGAACATGATTCAGGTTGCATTTACCAACCGAGTTTCCGCGGCCACAGGCGCAACCGGGACGTTGCCGGCGAACACCAACAACCCGTTTCCCTTCGGTTCGCGGTCCTACACGTTCATCGCGCAGGCGGCGCAGGGCGGTTCGAGTTTGCTGCGAAATGCCTACCGCGGCCTGTTTCCGAACAGCCTTTCTCTGTTCAGCCTGAGCGTTTCGGAAGCGCAGGCGTTGGCTGATTTCAGCGACAGCCGGTCCCGCACCATGCTCAGAACCGACCTGCGCGCCACCGACGGACAGCCTTCCACCTTCCACATCGGCGACCGGTACCCCATTCTGACCAGCAGCTACTCCGCGGGGATTTCCGTATCCGCGCGGTTCGCCCCGGTGCCGTCGTTCACTTATGAAGATCTCGGCATCTCGCTCAAAGTGACGCCTCACGTGCACGGCACGGAAGAAATCTCCATCGAAGTGGAAAGCGAGTTCAAGATTCTCACCGGCCAGACGTTGAACGGCAACCCCCTCATCTTCAATCGCAAGCTTACTTCTCAGGTGCGGCTGCGGGATGACGAATGGGGCGTGGTGGGCGGCCTGGTGTCGCGTTCGGATTCAAAACAGACCAATGGCACGCCTGGCCTTTCGCAAATTCCCCTGCTGGGGCACTTGTTTCGCAAGTATACGCGGCAGAAGGACGAATCGCAGATTCTGATTGTGATGAAGCCCCGGCTGGTGAGCCTTCCCGGCCCTGAGAATGCCATGAAAGCCGTCAGAGTAGGAACCGAAACCCGCCCTTATATTCCTCTGTAAATCGAGCGGGGCGTGTTACTCTGGCAAGCAGAAAATGCACCGCCGCCCGGCACTGCTTATTGCGGCATCGGGCATAAAGCCACGCCGCGAATGACATCCTTGCCAGCTGGACTTTTCCTCCTTTTCTGCGTGGCTTTTGCCATCGCGCTGACTCCGCCCGCGGCCCGCCCTGCCGCGTCTCCCGGCGCCGGCGGCGCGAGCGATGAAGTGCTGAAAGCCATCGACGACGTCATGTGGCAGTTGAAGCTTCAGGACATCGCCGACGTGGACAAGTTCACTTACACCAGTCTGCCGTCCGCGCGGGAAGCGAACCCCACGGCTCAGGGTGCGGGCAACCCGATGATCGTTTATGCAT
>JALYXI010000013.1 GCA_030947245.1 Acidobacteriota bacterium | reverse complement strand
TTCAATACCTGTTCTTCCGTCGGGTGCAAGGCATCCGACGGAAGCGCCAACTCTCCCTCTACAGGGTTCACAAACTCAAACAAACTCCCGTTCGCGTAACTGTCCAGCACCACCGGATGCACGTAGTACTTCCTGGATGTAGCCGGTCGATTCCCCAGCTTTTCAGCGACGCTTTTTACCGCCGCCACAATCTTCCGCTTCTTCTCTGTTTCCGATTCGCCCGGCCCCAGCGCCACCAATTCCAGCGCCGCCTGCCGCGTCCCCGCCCAGGTACGGAAATCTTTTGCCGTGAAGTCCCCGCCGGAAATTCCCTTCAGGTATTCATTCACATCGTGCGAGTCCACGGCGTGCTGCTCCCCCGCATCGTCCAAATACTGGAACAGCTCATATCCAGGCAGGTCCTGGCACTCTTTCACGATCCTCGCCAATCGCTTGTCCCGAAGCTGAATGTCATGGTCCTGGGCGCTCTTGCCGCGGAAGTGGAACCGCATAATCGCGCCATGCACATCCACATGCCGGTCCCGCATGGTGGTCAATCCGAAGCTCTTGTTCTCCCGCGCATACTCCAGGTTGCCCACCCGGATGCATGTCGTCTCCAGCAACCGCACCACGGTCGCCAGCACTTTTTCGCGCGGAAGACCGTGCTTCCGCAGGTCCGCCTCTACCCGGCTCCGGATCTCCGGGAGCACTCTGCCGAACTCCGGCATCCGGCTGAACTTCGTTTGGTTTCTGTGGGACGAGTATAGCGGGTGATACCGGTACTGCTTCCGTCCGCGGGCATCGTATCCTACCGCCTGCAAGTGCCCCTGCGGAAGCGGACAGATCCACACGCGCTCCCATGCCGGCGGAATCACCAGGCTTCGAATCCGCTCCAGGTGTTCCGGATCTTCAAGCGGCTTCCCATCCACATCCACGATGCCGTTCGGGGTCCGCGCGAATCCGACCCGCATTTCCCGCACATACCGCAGCCCGATCGCCCGCGCCGCCGCCACCGGGTCCGCCACGGCAGCCTTGCGCCGCTCCCGCCTAATCGTCTGAAGCATGTGCAACCTGCCTCCGCATGTTTCGTGCCAGATAACTTAAACTGGAAGGTTGCCCCGTACTACGCTGAACTGGCCTCTCCTTTATATCGCCGTCGCGCTCACCACCCTCGCCACGTTGCTCCTTGAGCTCTCGCTGACCCGCATCTTTTCGGTTGTCTTCTATTACCATTTCGCCTTCCTTGCGATCTCAATCGCACTCTTCGGCCTGGGCGTCGGCGGCGTCTTCTCGTACGTCGTCGCGAAGTGGCCCGGCACGCTTTTCCGCAAGCTCGGTTTCCTGAGCGCGGCCAACTGCCTGTTCGTGCTGATCGCCATCATCACCGTCCTTGCTCAGCGAACCGAAATGGATAACGGCCAGCTCGCGCTCATTTACTTCTCAAACGCTCTGCCGTTCTTCTGTTCGGGCATCATCGTCTCGCTCGTCATCTCAGAGACTATTGAACGCGTCAACCGGGTGTACTTCTTCGACCTCGCCGGCGCCGCTGGCGGCTGTCTGCTGTTAGTCCCGCTGCTCGTGAGTCTGGGCGGTCCGAATACCACGCTCACCGTCGCGGTCCTGTTCGCCGCCGCCGCCGCCATCTGGTTCAACCTGGACCATTCCCGCGCCGGCCGCGTTTCCAGCGTCACCCTGGGTCTGCTCCTCACGCTCCTGGTGGTGGTCAATATGAAGACGGGGTGGATCGATGTCCGCTATGCCAAAGGCCAGAAGCTCCGCACCGAGCAGTACGTAAAGTGGAATGAGTTCTCCCGCATCGCGCTCGCCCCCGAAGGCGGCATGGAGCAGATCTTCATTGACGCCGACGCCTCCACCGGCATCGCCAACTTCGATTTCGAGCACTTAACCCCGGACAACCTGAAAGACCTGCTGCACCAGGGCGCCAGTCTCCCCTACAACATCCGCCCCGCGGCCAAGACCCTCATCATCGGCCCCGGCGGCGGCTGGGACATCTCCCGCGCTCTCGCCAGCGGCAGCAAAGATGTCACCGGTGTCGAGATCAACCCCATCATCGCCACCACGATCATGCGCCAGAAGTTCCCCGATCTCTCCCGCCGCCTCTACTTCCGCCCCGAGGTCCACATCGAAGTGGGCGATGGCCGCAGCTTCATCCGCCGCTCCCCTGAAAAGTACCAGGTTCTGCAAGCCACGTTGGTCGACACTTGGGCATCTACCGCCGCCGGCGCCTTCGCTCTCTCCGAAAGCTATCTCTACACCACGGACTCGTTTCACGACTATCTGACTCACCTGACCGATGACGGGATCCTCACCATCACCCGCTGGGGCTTCGACCCCCCGCGCGAGTCGCTTCGTCTGCTCTCTCTCGCCATCGCGGCGCTCAAAGGCCTCGGTGAGAACGATCCCGCCGGCCACATCATCGTAGGCCGCGAATGGCCGAATGAGTTGAAGAAGTTCGGCGCGCGCGATACCGTCCTGATCGCTCGAAAGCCCTTCTCCTCCGCCGATATCGCACGGGCGAAAACCGCGATCCGCGAAGCCGGAATGACGCCCATCTATATCCCCGGCGAGCGTATCCCGAACCAGTTTACGGATCTGCTCCTAAGCCCCGACCCGGCGCGGTACGAGCGCAATTACCGGTTCGACATCACGCCCGTAACCGACAATAAGCCGTTCTTCTTCTACACCGTTCAGCCACGCGACCTTTGGGACTTCCTCGGCGGCGCTACCGAGAAGAATGCCGATTTCAAAATCAACAAAGCGGTTCCTCTGCTATTCGAGCTTCTGTTCATCAGCATCGTCGCGGTCGCCATCATCCTGGTCCTCCCGCCGCTGCTGCTTTCAACCGAACTGCCTCGCGAGCGGTCCGTTAAACTCTTCCTTCTCTATTTCCTCGCCATCGGCACCGGCTACATCCTCATTGAAGTCGCCCTTATCCAGAAGTTCGTGCTCTTTCTGGGCCATCCCACCTACGCGCTCACTGTGGTCATCTTCTCGATGCTGCTCTCAAGCGGTCTCGGGAGCTTCTGCAGCACGCGTATCCTGGCGGGCGCCGAACAGCGGCTCACCCTGGTGCTCGGTTCAGTCACAGCGATTGTGGCGATTCTCGGCATTGTCCTTAGCTATCTGCTGACCGCGCTGGTCGGTCTTCCGATGCCGGTCAAGATTCTGCTCACCGTGCTCCTGATCTTCCCCGCTGGATTCGCCATGGGGATTCCGTTCCCCGCCGGGCTTGCGCGCCTGGAAGCCTGGCACAAGCCCGCGCTGCGGTGGGCTTGGTCCCTGAATGCCGCCTCCAGCGTCCTCGGGTCGGTCGGCGCGCTCATGTGCGCTATCTATTTGGGGTTGGTCCAAACGCTTCTGATCGGCGGCTGTCTGTATCTGCTGGCACTCGTCGTTTTCTCTACAGTACATAGCGCACCGGCCGGGCTTACACTTGATAGGGAGGAACGGGTCCGCTCATGACGGAAACAGAGGTGGATCAGCCCTCAGTTAAAGACGCCGCCGCCCTCTCCCCGGAGGCGCTCGTTCGGGCCTTTCGCCTGATGTACACCTCGCGGCGGATCGACGACCGCGAGATCCTCCTTAAGCGCCAGAACCGCATCTTCTTTCAGATCAGCGCTGCGGGCCATGAAGCCATACAGGTGGCGGCGGCCCTCGCTCTACGCCCCGGTCACGACTGGATCTATCCCTACTACCGCGACCGCGCGCTTGCGCTTGCGCTCGGTGTCGCGCCGCTCGATATGCTGCTCCAGGCGGTAGGCGCCGCGGCCGACCCCGCTTCGGGCGGCCGTCAAATGCCGTCCCATTGGAGCGACCCCAAGCTGAACATCGTCAGCGCGTCCTCCCCCACCGGCACGCAGTACCTTCAGGCAATCGGTTGCGCCGAAGCCGGCCGCTATCTGACACCCGAATCGGATCGTGTCACCCTGGTCAGCAGCGGCGAAGGCGCCACCAGTGAGGGCGAGTTCTGGGAAGCCATCAATGCGGCCTGCCTGCGCCACTTGCCGGTGATCTTTCTCATCCAGGACAACGGCTACGCCATCTCCGTTCCAGCCGATTACCAGACTCCCGGAGGCAACATCTCGCACCTGCTCACCGGCTTCCAGGATCTCTGGCGCAAAGAAGTCGACGGAACGGACTTCGAAGCGTCCTTCCGCGTTATGCGGGAGGCCATTGCCCATTGCCGCGCAGGCTATGGGCCTGCGTTGGTGCATGCTCATCTGATCCGGTTGTACTCGCACTCCCTATCCGATGATGAGAAGTTCTACAAAACCGCTTCGGAACGGGAACGTGAGAATGCACTCGACCCGATTGTCACCTTCCCTCAGCGCCTAATTCAAAGCGGGGCCCTCGACCGCTACGCGCTTCAGCGTATGACTCATGAAGTGGATGAGGAGATCCAGGAAGCTACAGAGATCGCGCTCAAGGCCGAGCCGCCGGCCCGGGAAACCGCGATGCTGAATCTGTATTCGCCCCATCAGCAGGTGTTCGAAGAAAGAGAACACCTGGAAGGCGAGCCGAAGACCATGGTCGATCTGATTAACGCGACTTTGGCTGAGGAAATGCGCCGTGATCCGAACATCGTCGTCTTCGGTCAGGATGTGGCCGATTGCTCCCGCGAAGAAAACCTTTGTGAAGTGAAGGGAAAGGGCGGAGTCTTCAAGGTTACCGCCGGCCTGCAGGCGGAATTCGGAAGCCGCCGCTGTTTCAACGCACCGATCGCCGAGGCCGCCATTGTGGGCCGGGCCATGGGAATGGCGACGGTTGGAATGAAGCCGGTAGCTGAAATCCAATTCTTCGACTACATCTGGCCCGGCATGATGCAAATTCGGGATGAGTTGGCAAACCTGCGGTGGCGATCGAACGGGGACTTCTCCTGCCCGGTGGTTTTGCGCGTACCCACGGGCGGGTATCTGAATGGCGGAGCCATCTATCATAGCCAGTGCGGTGAATCCACGTTTACCCATATTCCCGGTCTTCGCGTCGTTATGCCCTCGAACGCGCTCGATGCGTGCGGATTGCTTCGTACCGCCATTCGCAGTGACGACCCGGTGTTGTTCCTGGAACACAAGCGCCTGTACCGCGAACCGTACAACCGGTCACCGCATCCGGGAAAGGATTTCACTATCCCTTTTGGAAAAGCCAAGATCGTGAAGCCGGGCGCTTCGCTCACCGTAATTACCTATGGCGCGCTGGTTCAGAGGTGCTTACAAGCCGCGCTCCAGATCGAACGCAAGGATGCTGCCCACTCGGTGGAAGTGATCGACCTTCGAACCCTCTCCCCCTATGATTGGGAGGCGATCGCTACATCGGTCAAGAAAACCAGCCGTGTTATGGTCGTGCACGAAGATACTCTTTCCTGGGGATACGGCGCGGAGATTGCGGCCCGAATTGCCGACCAGCTTTTCTCGGCCCTGGATGCTCCCGTTCGCCGCATAGGTGCGCTTGACACCTGGGTGGGATATCATCCTCAGTTGGAAAACGCAATCCTTCCGCAGGTGGAAGATGTCATCCGCGAAGCCGAAAAGCTTCTGAGTTGGTAGGAAAATCTTGGCGGAAAGAATATACGATGTCTGCGTAGTCGGCTCCGGAGCCGGCGGCGGTACTATGTCCGCTCACCTGGCGCGCCGAGGCGTGGACGTGATCGTGGTGGAGGGTGGCCCGAAGGTGAACACCCGCACGGCATTTAACACTCATGCCATGCCGTATCAGTTCGAAAGCCGCCACATCCCCACCATGAAGCCCGGGGTTCCCGGGTTCGATTCCGAGCGGTCGCGCGGCGTCGGTGGCAAAACCATGCTTTGGAACGCGGTCGCCTGGCGTCAGAGCCACCGCGATTTCAAAGGCAAGTCGATCGACGGCGCGGGGGAAGATTGGCCCATTGACTACCCTGACTTAGCGCCTTATTACGACATGATCGAGCGCGAAGTGGGCGTGTGCGGTAACCGCGACGGGCTTGACGATTTGCCCGATGGCCAGTTCCTGCCGCCCGTGCCCATGAAGTGCAGCGACCGTTTGATTGAGCGTGGCGCCGCCAAGCTCGGCATCAAGATCATTCATGTTCGCAAAGCAACTCTCAGCGTGGCCCGGAAGACCCGGCCCGCCTGCCACTTCTGCGGCAACTGCATGGCCGGCTGCGATGTGGCCGCTAAGTACAACTCAGCCGACGTGCACATGATTCCCGCGCTCCAAACGGGCAAGCTCGAAATTCAGCACGATTCGGTGGTACGGGAAGTGATGGTCTCGAACGGGAATCGCGTTACAGGAGTAAAGTTCATCAACCGGGTCACCGGCGCGGAAGGTGAAGTGCGCGCCCGCGCCGTGGTGGTGGCCTGTGCCTGCGCGCAAAGCGCCGCTCTGCTCCTGATGTCGAAATCCCGGCAGTATCCCACGGGCCTTGCCAACTCTTCAGGCGAGTTGGGCCGCAATTTCATTCCACACTTCACCGGTGGGGTTCAGGCCTGCCTCACGGACCTGATCGGAACGCCCTCTACGGACGATGAAGGCTTTCTCGATCACGCTTACATGCCGAGCTTCATGCATGCGCGCAAGCGCGATTACGCCCGCAGCTTCGGCGCGCAGTTCAACTATCAGAACCGCCGTTCCGTGGGTTGGGCCCGCACCATGCCGGGATTTGGCAACAGCTTCAAAAAGTCCATCAAGGACCGGTATCCGGCCTTCGTGGTCTTCTCCCCATATGGCGAGATGCTGCCGAACAAAGACTCGTTTGTGGATCTGGACTACGGCCGTCTGGACATGTTTGGCCTTCCCACCACGCGGCGCCACGTAGTTTGGAAAGAGAATGACCGCAAGATCTTCGCCGACATGAACCGGTGGTCCGTCGAAATCCTGAAGTCAGCGGGTGCGGAGATCCTTTCCGTAGGGGAAAACCCGGTTACGAATCATGAAATCGGCGGCTGCCGGATGGGTCCCGACCCGCGCACCTCGGTAGTGAACCAGTTCTGCCGGACTCACGATATTCCGAATCTGTACGTTGCCGACGCAAGCGTCTTCCCTTCGGCTTCGGAGAAGAATCCGACGCTCACCATTATGGCGCTGGCGGCCCGGACCGCGGATTACATCGCAAATAAGATGAAACGAGGAGAAGTGTAAATGGACAGCAGAAGAGATTCGCTGAAGATCATCGGCGCGATCGGCGCGACGTGCGCTTTTCCGTTCGGGGCGCAGGAACTGTATGGCCAGCACATGCACGAACAGGCGGGCAAGCCCGTCACGCCGCCCGCGGCCGGGCCGTTCACGCCCAAGTTTCTGACCGCTCATGAGTTGGCGGTTGTGTCCCGTATGGCGGATCTCATTATTCCTCCGACCGAGACTCCGGGCGCCGTAGCTGCGGGCGTTCCTCAATATATCGATTCCGCCTTGTTCGCGAATCCGGACATGCAAGCCCGGTACCGCGAAGGCGTTCCCGCTCTCGATCAAGCGGCGCATAAGCAGTTCGGCAAAGTATTCTTGAATTTGAGTGAGCCTGAACAGATAGAGCTTCTGACCCCGATTTGCGAGCGCGCCGACAAACTGCAGATGAAAGGGGCCGATGTTCTGTTTTTCCGCGCCGTCAAAGCGATGACTGCGGACGGCTATTACACCTCCCAAATTGGACTGGAGACGGAATTGGGTTATAAAGGCAATGTCGCCTTGGCCTCGTTCCCGGGCTGCAACGAGGTTCACGAACACTAATATGAATACCCGTAGAGATCTGATGCGCGGCACGGCCGTGGCTTTCACCGCAGCTTCTTACTCCCGGATTTTGGGAGCGAATGACCGCATGAACCTCGGCTTGATCGGGGCAGGGGAGCGCGGCCGCTTCGACATGAGTCAGTTTCAGGCAAATGGCAATGTCGATGTAGTGGCAGTGTGCGATGTCTACGGGCAAAACCTCGACCTTGCCCGAAGCAAGGCGCCCAACGCCAAAGACTTCAAGCAGCACCAAAGGCTGCTCGAAATGAAAGAGGTGGATATGTGCCTGATCGCGACACCGGATCATTGGCACGCCATCATCGCAACCGACGCTTTGAATGCAGGCAAAGATGTCTACGTTGAAAAGCCGCTGACGTTGAAACCCGAGGAGGGCCCGCCAATCGTAAAAGCGGCGCGGGTGAATGACCGGATCTGCCAGGTGGGCATGCAGCAGCGTTCGGGCAAACACTACCTGCAAGCCAAGCGCGAATACTTCGATACCGGGAAACTGGGCAAGATCACGCTCGCGCGCACGTGGTGGTACGGCAACACCTATCACCTGCGCAAAGCGCCGGCGTCGCTCCAAACTAAGCCGACGAACCTGGACTGGTCCCGCTTTTTAGGGCCGGTCAAATGGCGCGATTACGATCCACAGCAATATTGGAACTGGCGCGCCTATCTCGATTTCGGCGGAGGCCAGGTCACAGATCTTTTCACGCATTGGATCGACGTCGTGCACATGTTCATGGGGCATGATGTACCCACCTCGGCGCAGGCGGCGGGCGGAGTTTACAACTATAAGGACGGCCGCACCGCTCCCGATACCATCAATGTGCTTTTAGAGTATCCGGGAGAATATACGGCCACCTTTGAAGCGACTCTGGCCCCTGGAATCACCGGCGCCGCGATTGAAATGTGCGGCACGCTGGGCCGCCTTCTCATTGATCGCCAGCATTATGAATATTGGCCTCTCGGCCGGGGCGCTACGCCCACCATCGTTAAAGCGCAGCCGCCCGACATGACGTTCGATCATGTGGCCAATTTTTTGGAGTGCGTGAAGACCCGGAAGCTGCCCAACGGCGACGTGCTGATTGGACACCGCTCGGCGCAAGCCTCGCACTTGGGCAACATCAGCTACATGCAGAAACGCCGGATTGATTTTGACCCGGTGCGGGAAGAGATTCTGCCGTTCTAGGCCGGAGGGCCACTATGTTTACACGACGGGAATTCGGAAAGATTGCTGTTTCCGCGGCAGCGGCTGCTCCGTTGTTCGGGGCCTACATCAACTCCAAAGTGGACGGGGTGCAACTGGGAGCGCAATCGTATTCGTTCCGGGATTTGCCGCTCGACGGAGCCATTCAAGCGATGGTGACGGACGGCATCGGAGTTTGCGAGCTGTTTGGGCCGCATGCGGAGGCTCCTGGTATCGGGAACAGAGCCGGGAACCCCGGCATGCGGCCGCCGGGTGGCCCGCGCGGCGGCCCTGTGGACCCGGCCGTCGCCGCGGCCCGCAAGAAAACCCGCGACGACCTCCGGGAATGGCGAACATCCGTGCCGCTGAGCCACTTCACCGATATCCGCAAGAAGTTCGACGATGCCGGCGTGAAGCTGATAGCCTTCAACTACAGTTTCAACAACAGCTTCAGCGATGAGGAAATCGACCGCGGTTTTGAATTTGCGAAAGCTCTGGGCGTGGACACCATCACGGCTTCCACCACACTGTCTGTCGCGAAAAAGGTGGTTCCTTTCGCTGAAAAGCACAAGATGATCGTCGCTATGCACGGACATTCCGATGTCAAAGATCCCGAGCAGTTCGCGACGCCGGAAAGCTTTGAATCCGCCATGGCAATGTCGAAATACTATCGCATCAACCTGGATATCGGACATTTCACGGCGGCCAATTACGACCCGGTGGATTACTTGAAGAAGAATCACGAGAAGATCGTGGTGCTTCATCTGAAAGACCGCAAGAAAGACCAGGGTCCGAATATGGTGTGGGGTGAAGGCGATACTCCCATCAAAGCCGTGCTGCAGCTTCTGAAGAACGAGAAATATCCCATTCCGGCGTTGGTGGAATACGAGTACAAGGGCACGGGAACTTCGGTGGAAGAAGTGAAGAAATGTATGGATTACGCGAAGCGGGCGCTTCAGGCCTGATCTCGATATACTCATACTTTCCTCTATGATTACGTCGACACAGCTACGCCCGGGGATGATTATTAAGTTCAACAATGAACTGTATTCCATCTTCGGGATGTCTCACCGGACACCCGGAAATCTGCGCGGCTTCGTGCAAGTGCGAATGCGTATGCTCCGCAACGGCTCCATGACCGAGCACCGCTTCTCCTCCGACGACAAAGTGGAGCGGGCCATCATGGAAGATCATGAGTTCGAGTATCTGTACGACGATGGCGAATACTACTACTTCATGAACACTGAGAATTACGAGCAGATGCACCTGACCAAGGACATCCTGGGGGATGCGACGAATTACCTGACCCCCAATCTGCGCGTCGATATTGAGTTCTATGAGGGAAAGCCGATGGGCGTGGAACTTCCGGCAACGGTGGACATGACGGTTGTGGAAACCGAACCGGGGCTGAAGGGCTCTACGGTTTCGAACGTAACCAAGCCGGCGAAAATGGAAACCGGCTTGATTGTTCAGGTGCCGCCGTTCATTGTGGAAGGCGAGAAGATTCGGGTCAACACAGCGGAAGGCACCTATCAGGAAAGGGCCTGAAGCGCAGCTAACAGTTCGGCTTCTTCTTCGGGAAATACAGTTCGCAAATCGATCAATAAGCGGTCCGCTTCGATGCGGGCGATTACTGGAAGTGGCCGCAGGCGAAGCTCCCGCTCCCGCGCTGTGGCGTGGCCGGGAAGCACTAACAAAAAGGTCGGCAACGGCTGGCCGGGAGTGGCTCCTCCGCCGGTGACGGACTCGCCCGGTTCCACAAGCGCAGCGGGAATTTGGGAGCGGAACGCTTCGGCGCGATCCCGAATTTCGGCGGCGCTGAGCCGGATCATGCGGAGCGCCGGCAGCTTCTCCCAGTCCTCGAGTAAGAGCGCCCGCAAGGTTGTTTCGAGCGATTGGGTGATCAGCTTATCGAGGCGCAACGCTCGAAACATCGGATTGCGCCGCAGGCGTTCCACCAGCGCGCGATCTCCCGCGAGCAGACCGGCTTGCGGGCCGCCGAATAGTTTGTCCCCGCTGAATGACACCAGATTGACCCCGATCGAGAGGCTGTCCTGCACAAGCGGTTCGTGGACGCCGAACGGAGAGAGATCGATCACGCAGCCGCTGCCAAGGTCTTCGTGCAACGGAATGCCACTCTCTCGCGAGAGCGCGGCCAGTTCGGACAGCGAGGGCCGCGCGGTAAAGCCCGTAATCTTGAAATTGCTGGGATGAACGCGGAGGATGAGCTTGGTGCGGTCCGTGAGAGCGTCGCGGTAATCTTCGATGCGAGTTCGATTCGTGGTTCCCACTTCGCGCAGGATTGCGCCGGAACGCTGCATGATGTCCGGGATGCGGAAACCATCGCCGATCTCAATCAACTCCCCACGCGACACGACGACTTCGCAGCCTGCCGCGAGTTCGTGGAGCGCCAGATACAACGCGGCAGCGCCGTTATTCACCGCGATGGCGGCCACCCCGAGCAGCCTTTCCAGCAGAGGAGCGAAATGCACATCCCGATTGCCGCGCCTGCCCGAAGCGAGATCGTATTCCAGGTTGCTGTAACCGGGGATCCCCGTAAATTCCGGCAACGGCGCACGGCCCAAATTAGTGTGCAGAACGACGCCGGTGGCATTGATGACGCGCCGGAGAGACGGGTGCGCGAACCGGAACAATGCCACTTCAACGGCGGCTTCGAGCGGCCCCGGTTCGCCTCCGGCGTGTATTTCGCCTCGTGCGGCGGCAAGGGCCCGCCGCGCTTCCGCGGCAACGAGGGCATGCGGAAATCGTCGGGCCGCCGGGCTCAACCGTTCCAGGAGTTCATGGACGGAGGGCAGGTCTCGAAGGGCATTCGGCGGATCCGGCAAACTCCGATGCTAGCCGCTTGTGTAACCGGTATGCAACCGCTAGACTAAATGGTTCGGGGCGTAGCGCAGTCTGGTAGCGCGCCTGGTTCGGGACCAGGAGGCCGGAGGTTCGAATCCTCTCGCCCCGACCAATTTTTTTCAATAATGTGCAGCATCAAGTCGCGCTGCGGCACTGGCGAATTCCTGGTCAGAAACCAAGAAGTCTAATTCAGGTCTATGGAGCTAGTAGGCATAGTATTGGGCATAGCCGCTTGCTCGCTCACCAAAGGCATCGTGCCGATTTTGACAGAACTACAATAAATTTGTAGTATTGTGCTGTGGCTCAGCCTCATCTTGATGCATCCCGGCGCCTCTTCGAGACTGCGGAGCAGCAGCAAGGTTTCTTCACGACCAAGCAGGCTAAAGCGGCGGGCTTCGCGGAAAATACCCATCCGTATCACGTTCAGGCTGGTAACTGGGTCAGGCAGCACCGAGGGATCTATCGGCTCTCGCTCTTCCCTGTCGCTGATCGGCCCGACCTCGTTCTTTGGTCGCTCTGGTCGCGGAACCGAAACGAAGAAGTCGAAGGTGTCTACAGCCACCAAACTGCACTGAGCCTTTACGGTCTTTCAGATCTGAATCCCGCAAAGCTCCACATGACCGTTCCGTCCGGCTTTCGGCGTAATAGTGAGATTCCGAAGATTTTGACACTGCACTATGCCGATCTTCCTGACATCGATGTGCAGATCGCGCAGGGGTTTAAATTTACCCGGCCGCTGCGAACGATTCTCGACCTAATAGCTGCCGCCACGGTTGAGCCAAACTTTATACGACAATCTCTGAGGCAAGCCGTTGATCGTGGGCTGGTCACCTGCCAACAGATCAGAACCACGCAGATGGATGAACCCACGCGAAAGCTCGTGGAAGCAGTTGTTTGGAAGGTCGCATGATGCCACCATCGAGGACTTACACAACCGCAGGGGCACTCCGGACCGCCCTTGAAGAACGCCTGAAGAAAACTTCTCTAACCGACCAAATCGACCTTAACCGTCTCAGGCGGCAGGTGTCATTCGACCGTCTCCTAGCGAGGCTGTTCCAGGAGGAACGCGCGCCATGGGCATTGAAGGGAGGCTACGCGCTGGAACTTCGCTTCAAGGCTGCCCGGTGAACGGTAGACATAGACCTGACCTTGCAGAGGTCGATCGTAACTTCATCGGCAACTGATGATACAAATCAGATTATGCGAGAGATGTTGCAAAGCGCCGCTGGGATTGAGTTCGGCGACTGGTTCGAATATTTCGTCGGGCCTCCTGTCATGGATCTAACCGCCGCGCCGTAAGGCGGAGCCCGCTATCCGATAGAAGTTCGAATGGATGCAAGAATCTTCTCTCGGTTTCACCTTGATGCCGGCATCGGTGACGTTGTTATGCAGCCGCCTGACACGATTATTTGCCGTGACTGGCTGGCCTTCGCAGGTATCGAAAACCTCGCGCGCCCGGATGATCCCTAGAGCGGAAAAAATTCATGCATATACACTCCCGCGAACTTCAGCAAATAGTAGAGTCAAGGACCTGGTCGACTTGCTTCTCCTGATCGGATCGGGCGGGATGGATCAGTGGAGAATTCTGAATGCGTTACGCCTGACGTTCGAACGAAGAGCGTCGCACGAATTGCCGGAGTTTTGGTCCCCCCGCCAGATGCTTGGCAACTCCCTTTTCAATAGTTAGCGGAGGAATGCAGCCTAGCGACTGATGTGTCAGCCGGGTTTGCCTTGGTCGAGCGCTATTTAAAAATAGTGTTGGGACTTCGAACCCAAGAGTGAGTCGGCTATGACAGAGAACAGCTCGGGATCTCTCGCCTTCGAATCTACCGAGCAGGAAAACATTCGTCTTCGAGAAGAAAATGCCCGCATACGGCGCCTCTTGGCTGTTCATGGCATTCCTCTTCCACACCCGGCGCCTGACTTTCCATTAGCGGCTATACCCACAGACCGCTTTCACCGATTGATAAAGAGGAGCGTGCGAGGAGACGGATCGCGCTCTTTCGAAGTCTATTCCGCGGAAGAGAAGATGTTTATGCTAGGCGCTGGGAGAAAGAAGGCCGAGGTTCCGGATACTCGCCAGCAGCCTTGAAGGACTGGATCGCGATAAACAAGAGCCGCCCGGAAAACCGGAAGAAGGTAGACCAACAGACACGAAAGTTCATTCCAGTGACCGACTCCGTTATGGAGAGCCACCTAATGGGCAGGGACACTGTTGGTATTTACCCGCTATTGATGGACGAGACGTGCTGGTTCCTCGCGGTGGATTTCGACAAAAAGACTTGGGAGTACGACTCGCAGGCATTTCTTGAGACTTGCCAGGAATTGGGCGTGTCGGCAGCATTAGAGCGTTCCCGCTCCGGCAAGGGCGGCCACGTTTGGATCTTCTTCGATCGTGTGCTGCCGGCGATTACCGCTCGAAAACTAGGATGCGTTATTCTCACGCGAACTATGGAGCGAAGACACCAACTTGGTCTGGATTCCTACGACCGCTTTTTCGCCAATCAAGACACGATGCCCAAGGGTGGACTTGGTAATCTGATTGCGCTCCCATTGCAGTTCGCGCCGCGCAAAAACGGCAACAGTCTGTTCATCGACTCGGACTTCCGACCATATCCCGATCAATGGAAGTTCCTTTCGACGATTCGAAGAATGTCCGGCGACGTTGCAGAGAAGATTGTGGGAGAGGCTCAGAGTAAAGGCGACCTGATCGGAGTGCGGATCAGCGTCGCCGACGATGAAGACGGAAAAGACCCGTGGACCATCTCACCTTCTGGGAAGCGGAAAGACCGGCCGATTGAAGGCCCCTTGCCAAGAACGTCCAGATCGTTCGCGCGAATCTCATTTATGTCGAGAATAAAGACCTGCCACCGGCGATACTGAATCGTTTGCTTCGGATTGCCGCGTTTCAGAATCCCGAGTTCTATAGGTCTCAGGCGATGCGGCTCTCAACGTACGACAAGCCTAGAGTAATCGCGTGCGGCCAGGATTTCGAGAAACACGTTGCTATGCCTCGTGGCTGTCTGGCTGAAGTACTGGGCCTTTTCGAAGGGCACAAGATCCGTCCTGAACTCCGCGACGAACGATGTTCGGGAGTACCGATTGACGTTGAGTTCCGTGGTCAGCTTCGAAGATTCCAAGAGGATGCCGTCGCCAAAATAATCGAGCACGAGGATGGGATTCTCTGTGCTCCCACAGCATTCGGGAAGACCGCTGTCGGCGCCTGGTTAATAGCAAAACGAAAGGTCAATACGCTAGTGGTCGTTCACCGGCAGCAGTTGCTCGATCAGTGGCAAGAACGTCTTGAAATGTTTCTGGATCTGCCAGCGAAGTCGATTGGTCATATCGGCGGCGGCAAGATGGTCCGGACGGGGCGAGTTGACGTCGCGGTGATTCAGAGCCTGTACCGAAAAGACGAGGTGAAGGACTTTGTTGCCGAATACGGTCAGGTAATCGTGGATGAATGCCATCACATCTCCGCGTTCACGTTCGAGCAGGTGATGAAGCAGGCGAAGGCAAAATATGTGGTCGGTCTGACCGCCACGCCGACGCGCAAGGATGGGCATCATCCGATCATTTACATGCAATGTGGGCCGGTGCGGTTCCACATGAGCGCTCGCACGATGACAAACTCAACTCCGTTCGAGCACAAGGTGACTCCCCGGCACACAGATTTCCGGGTGGCCCCAGAGCTTACTGATGTCACGATACAGGATCTATACGCCGCTCTGGTAAAAGATGTACCCCGCAATGAGATGATCGCAAAGGATCTTGCCCGCGCCGTCGAAGCGGGTCGTTGCCCGTTGCTTTTAACGGGACGGACTGAACATCTCCAGTACTTCGCGAATCGGCTTGCCGGAGCCGCCAGGCATGTCTTCGTCTTAAAGGGCGGTATGGGTAAGAAGCAGCGTCGAGCAATATCGGATGCGATGGCTTCGGTGCCGGAAGGCGAATCCCGAGTGATTCTCGCGACGGGAAGCTACATCGGAGAAGGATTCGACGACGCCCGCCTCGATACACTGTTCCTTGCGCTGCCGATTTCCTGGAAGGGCACCCTCCAGCAGTATGTGGGGCGTCTTCATCGTCTCTATGACAGCAAGCGCTTTGTGCAGGTTTACGATTACGTAGACAACTGCGTCCCGACGCTGGCAAGAATGTACGATCGCAGGTTGAACGGATACGCAGCAATCGGCTATGTTGTTCAGGAGGGTTCCCCGCCGCATGTTAACGTCGCTGCAAGGTGCGTAAATCATTTGAGAAGGTACCGGGCCTCCCGATTAGAA
>JALYXI010000454.1 GCA_030947245.1 Acidobacteriota bacterium | reverse complement strand
CTGTTATACGCCTGGGTAACGGAATTCAGAAGCGCTTGACACGGAGGAAAGTGTTCTCGATTACAATGCTCCCCGTGGGCTTCAGTTTCGTGCCGCTAAGCACCTGCTGCACTCCGGCGGTGAAGCTTACGGAATTACGTTTGCTGCGTACAACGCATGGCGAAGACTGTTGCGGACCTCTTAATAAATCGGCTGATTGAATGGGGGGTCGACACGATTTTCGGCTTTCCCGGTGACGGAATAAACGGAATTTTTGAAGCGCTGCGCATTAATCAGGATAAGATCCACTTCATCCAGGTGCGGCATGAAGAGTCGGCGGCGTTCGCGGCTTGCGCATACGCCAAGTTCACTGGCCGCCTGGGCGTTTGCCTCGCCACCTCCGGCCCCGGCGGAATTCACCTGTTAAACGGATTGTATGACGCGAAGTGCGACGGCCAGCCTGTTCTCGCCATCACCGGCCACACCTTTCACGATCTCATCGGGACACATTATCAGCAGGACGTCGATCTCGACAAATTATTCATGGACGTGGCCGCATACAACCAGCGCGTCATGGGTCCGGCGCATGTAGTGAACGTGGTCGATGAAGCGGTCAAGACCTCGCTCTCTCGTCGAACCGTTACGCACATCACAATTCCGAAAGATATTCAGGACTGGACAGAATCCACACAGCCCCGCTCTTCCGCCAACATTGCCCAACATAGTGGTGACTTTTTCGCAAAGATTTATCCCGTGCCGCCTGAAGTGCGGCTGCGCCAGGCGGCGGATCTCATCAATAAAGGTTCGAAGGTTTTAATACTGGTGGGCCGTGGTTGCCTCGGCGCCCGCGCTGAGGTGCTGCAGCTTGCCGATACGACCGGTGCGCCAGTGGTAAAAGCTTTGTTAGGCAAAGCCGTCATTCCGGATCGCGACCCGCATTCTCTGGGCGGCATCGGGCTCCTGGGCACGGCGCCGTCACAGGATGCGATGCAGGAGTGCGACACGTTCATCATGGTGGGAACCAGTTTTCCTTACATGGAGTTTCTGCCGAAGCCGGGACAGGCAAAGACAGTCCAAATCGACATCGATCCCACTCGGATCGGCTTGCGCCACCCCGTAGACGTTGCGCTCACCGGCAACGCGCAAGCCGTATTGCGCGCTCTGCTTCCGATGATCGAAAGAAAGTCCGACCGGTCATTTCTCGAGAAATCTCAGAAGCGAATGTCGGCTTGGAATCAACTGATGGAAGAGCGCGGCACGCGCACCGATATGCCGATGAAGCCTCAGGTGGTCACCTATCACCTCAACAAGCTCCTGGAGTCCAACGCGATAGTAGTTTCCGATAGCGGAACCATCGCTACCTGGACAGCGCGCTACATCGAGATTCGGGATGAAATGATGTTCTCGCTTTCCGGCCTTCTGGCGACCATGGCGAATGGGCTCCCATATTGTGTCGGCGCAGCGGTAGCGTACCCGGGGCGGCAGGTTGTCTCCGTAGTGGGCGATGGCGGCTTCACCATGCTGATGGGCGAAGTAGCGACGCTGGTCAAGTACAAACTCCCCGTCAAGGTCATCGTTATCAAGAACAACGCTCTGGGCGAAATCAAGTGGGAACAGATCGCGAATGAAGGCAACCCGGCATTCGGCATTGACCTGCAGCCCATCGACTTCGCCGCATATGCGCGCGCCTGCGGTGCGGGAGGGTTCACCATCGACCATCCCGGCCAGGCGGAGAGCGTATTGCGCGAAGCGCTGGCTTATCCCGGTCCGGCGGTGATTGAAGCCGTCGTGGATCCGAATGAACCACCGCTGCCGGGCAACATCACCGCGGAGCAGGCCTTGCACTTCACCGAAGCGATGGCAAAGGGAGACAAGGACCGCATAAAGATCATCAAGACCATTCTGGAAGACAAGATCCGGGAGGTGATTTGAATCATGCGGCCCAGCATGCAGCTTCCGCGAATGCCGGCGCCTCGCGGCGTAACCGTCCGGCAGAGTCTCTCCCCCGATCATATTGAGGATGTTCGTGGCTCGACAAAGGAGCGGCTGCTCGCTGCCGGCTTGCGGGATAAATTGAAGCCCGGCGCCCGGATTGCCATTACCGCCGGCAGCCGCGGAATGGGCGGGTTCGTCGAGCTGCTGGCGGGCATCGCCGATGCGGTGCGCACCGCCGGTGGAGAGCCCTTCCTGATTCCGGCCATGGGTAGCCATGGCGGAGCGGTTCCAGAGGGACAGACCGAAATTTTGAACCGTCTGGGAGCTTCGGAAAATGCCGTGAACGCTCCCATTCACGCCAGCATGGACACCGTTTTGTTGGGGACATCGGAAAGCGGAGCGGTCGCGCATTTCGACAAGCTCGCCTTCGAAGCCGATGGCGTGATCGTGCTGGGGCGCGTGAAGACTCACCCCGAATCGGCCGCCGAACTCGCGTCGGGTCTTCTGAAGATGTGTACCATCGGGCTTGGCAAGCAGTCCGGCGCGCAGGAGGCGCACACCCACAAACTTTGGGATTCGGTCCGCGCGGTTCCCAAGCTGCAACTCGCCAAGTCCAAAATCTTATTTGGCGTGGCCGTGGTGGAGAACGGCTACCGCCAGCCGGTCGAAATTGAGGTGGTTCCCGCGAATTACGAAGCCTTTCTGGAGGCGGACATGCGCCTTCTTAAAATTGCGAAGACCCACCTGGGCACCATCCCCTTTGACCGCCTCGACCTGCTCGTCGTTGACGAAATCGGGAAGAACATCAGCGGCTCCGGCATGGATCTGAATGTGATTGGCCACTGGCGCGCCTCGAACGGGCCCCAAATTCCGAATTTTCACCGTATCGCTGTTCTGTCTCTGACCCATCCCTCGCTCGGCAACGGACTGGGCGTCGGTCTCGCCGATTTCACCACTCAGCGTTTTCTCGATTCCTACGACCCTGGCGTCACTTACATAAATCTGATGACTGCCACTGAGCCTGGAGGTACGACGCGCGAAGGCCCGCTGCCGCTCGCGCTTCCCTCAGATCGCGATGCCATCGAAGTGAGTCTGTTTTCCGCGCTCGGTGGTAAGACCCCACGCGTATGCCGCATTCGCAACACCGGTTCGCTGGAGCAGATCTGGGTTTCGGAAGCGCTGCTGCCGGAAGTCAAACAGAATGCAAAATTATCTGCCGCCGGAGAACCGGCTTCCATGACCTTTGACGCAAATGGGAACCTGTTTTAGACCATGCGGAACAGCGAACGCATGGGCCGCCTGCGCGAATGTCTGAATGAGAATCGGTGGGACGCGCTGGTGTGCGCGCTGCCCTCCAACGTGCTGTTGATCTCGGGCTACTGGCCCATCATCGGAACCGGCGTTGCCGTGGTTTCCTCAGAAGGCGAAGTGAGCCTGATCGCTCCTGAGGATGAACGGGAACTGGCGCGCCACTCTTGGGCGAATCGGGTCCAATTCTTTCAACCGGGTTCACTTGATCGAATTACGACTGCCGCTGAAGCCATTTGCGGACCTCTCGCTCAGCTTCTGGGCGGAACGGCTCGCATCGGGTACGAAGCGCAGGCAGTCTCCGAACCCGCTTCCTACATTGCGATGAATCTTTATGGAGGCGGCATGCGGGGTTTGCTCGCCGAAGCGTCCCCGCATGCCGCGCTCGAAAGCGCGGATGATGCGCTGGCGCGTTTGCGCTCCGTCAAGACGCCTTTCGAAGTGGATGCCATCCGGACTGCGTGCGGAATCGCGCACACCGCGTTCCAAACCGGCGTGAAACAAATGGCCGCCGGAGTCACAGAGGTGAAATCGGCTGCGGCTTTCAACGAACCGCTTGCATGCGCCGGTCTCAGCGAAGCTGGCGTCACCCGGGCGGGCGGCCATGTTTCCTGCATCTCCGGCGTACACTCGGGAAACGCGTACGGCGCTTTTGCCCGTTCCACTTCGAAGCCCATTCAAGCTGGTGATCTGGTCCTCACCCACTGCAATTCACAAGCGAATGGCTACTGGACCGACATCACCCGCACCTATGCAATCGGCGGCGTAAGTGATCGCCAACGCGAAATGTACAGCGCCCTCTTTGCCGCCCGCGATGCAGCCCTCCAGGCAATCGCACCCGGCGTAGCCGCTTCGGATGTCGACGGCGCCGCCCGCCACGTACTCGACACCCTCGGCTTTGGGGCGCGATTCAAACACTCCACAGGACACGGCGTCGGCTTCGGAGCCATCGATGCAAACGCTCTCCCGCGCATCCACCCGAAGTCTCCCGGCCGTCTGGAGGAAGGAATGGTATTCAATATCGAACCGGGCATCTACTTCGAAGACTATGGAGGAATGCGCCACTGCGACATGGTTGCGTTAACCGCACGCGGCGCGGAGTTGCTCACTCCCTTCCAATCACACATTGAGGATCTGGCCATATGAACCTGTTCAAGACTCTTGAGGCCCTCACGCCCGAGGTCCTCACCGGTGAGCTCACTCGCGCCGATCTTCGCATCCGGGAAGGCCGCTTCCAACGCTGGCTCGCGCTGATTGCCGGGCTCTCGAGCGTGCTCGCCGGCCTTGAAGTCTCCTACGAGCATTACCGTGGCAGTTACAGCCGCCGCATTATGTACACGCCCGTAATCCTCAGCGGAACCCTGGCCGGCGCGGGCGTTTGGGGATTCTTCAGCCGCCGGGCAGCCATTTGGCCCCTTCGCTTGGTGTCCGTGATCTCACTCGCCGATTCGGTGACGGGCTTCGGTTTCCACATTCGCGGCGTTCACCGGAAGCCCGGCGGCTGGCGCCTGCCCGTCAACAACGTCATCATGGGTCCGCCGATTTTCGCGCCCTTACTGTTCGGAGTCAGCGCGTACCTCGGATTGATTGCATCCTTCCTTCGCCGCGGGAAGAATGAGAAAACTTTACTCTTGCCCGCTCCAACGCATTCCCGTCACTGGGCCGCGCGACTCGGCAAAAAGCATCAGAAGATCGGTTGGGCGCAGGATATCCGCGAAGGCCGGTTCCAAAACCACTTGGCCGTCGCGACCGCAGTCTCCACTTTCTTCAGCGGCTTCGAAGCGCTCTATTCGCACTACAAGAACAACTTCCGGTACAAGGTGCAATGGTCGCCCATCATCCTGACGCCTCTGTTGATGGGCGCCGCATTCAGCGCAACCAAAAGCCGCAAAGCGGCGCATACATGGCTGCCCGCCGTCTCTGCCCTCGCCTTGCTTGACGGCGGAATCGGATTCTTCTATCACGCGCGCGGCGTAATCCGCCGGCCCGGCGGCATCAAGAGGCCCTTCTACAACATCATGTACGGGCCGCCAATTTTCGCGCCGCTTCTGTTCGCCGCCAGCGGCTTTCTCGGTCTGCTTGCCAGCCTAATGCGAAAGGAAAAGTCGAAATGAACCGCCAGCCAGGCTACTACCCCGGTTTTGAAACGCTCAGTC
>JALYXI010000452.1 GCA_030947245.1 Acidobacteriota bacterium | reverse complement strand
GTTTAAATCAAATTGGCCTCAATGGGTGATCAAGACTAAAACTTGCTTTTCTCACCGGCTTCAGGCATCCTGATAGGTTTTCCGCGTACATGAAAATCCGCGTTCTTTATCACGACCATTGTTTTGATGGAGCGGCCTCTGCCGCCTACTTCACCCGCTTCATGCAGGGGACCTTTTACCCCGAGGCCGGATTCTCATATACTGGCATGGCGCACAAGGCGTCACAGATGTTTGAAGACGCGCTGTTCGACGGCGATGTCAACGCCATAGTCGATTTCAAGTATTCGCCGAACCCTAAACTGACGTGGTGGTTCGACCATCACCAGTCGGCATTTCTCACTCCCGAAGACGCGCGCCATTTCTCGATGGAAAAGAATCCGCGCAAACTGTACGATCCTTCCTTCAAGTCGTGCACCTATTTCATCTCTACGATCGCTCGGGAACGGTTCAACTTCACTGCTCCCGATCTCGATAACCTGGTCCACTGGGCCAACATAATTGACGGCGCCCAATACTCCGATGCCAAAACAGCAGTCGAACTCGGGCAGCCCGCCATGAAGCTGACCCTGGTGATCGAGGGCTCGAAAGGCTCCGGCACGGTGCAGAAGATCATCGGCTGGATGCGCGAGATGCCGCTCGATCAAATTGTGCAACAGCCCGAGATTCAGGAGATCTACAATCCCCTGTATGAGCGCCATCTGAAGAACCTGGAATTTATCCGGGAACGCGCCAGCCAGCAGGGACCCGTGGTGACTTTCGACCTGACAGGTTACGACGTGGAAGGATACAACAAGTTCATTCCGTACTACCTGTTCCCGAGCAGTGTTTACACGGTTTCGGTGAGCCCGTCGAGCTTTCGCACGAAAATTTCGGTGGGGTCGAATCCGTGGACGCCGGAAGAACCGAAGCATAACCTGGCCAGTATTTGCGAGCGTTACGGCGGCGGCGGCCATGCGCGGGTAGGGGCGATCAGTTTGGAACCCGGGCAGCTAATTGAAGCGCGGCGAGTGGCGGCGGAGATTGTGCAGGAACTGCAGAGCTGACGCTTTTACTCTAAGAGATCTCCTTTCCACACCTGCTGGCCCTGAATTGCCATCCAGAAGCCGGCAATTGCAATTGCCGCGACGCTCAGGTACATGAACAGTGCGTTGCCGAAGTACCAAGCGGAAGGGTCGCCGATAGCCGGTATGCTGCTCAGAACGCCGATGACAACCAAACCGACGGCAAGGGCTATTGCGCCCAGGCGGAATGTCACGAACACGATCATTCCGTAGATTATGAGACCCGCGATCGCATCCACAACGGCTTGGCGGCTTTGCAACACTTCGGTCACAGTGAATAAGAGAACAAGCACGGTACCGGCCAGCCATTCGCGCTTCAGGAGAACCCGCAATCCGAACAGCAGCAGAATGAACTCCAAGGTGTTACGTACGGAACCGGGAGCGTGCAGTAAAAAGCTGGCGATAGTATCCCGAACGCCAAGCAGAAGACCAGTATTATCAAGCGCCGGAGGGAAGCCTCGGGCGCGCGCCAGGGTTTCTAGAATCTGGGCGACCAGATTCCAAGAGATACCCATGGCAGTACCGAGCAGAAGATCGCGGCCCACGATGGGGTCCCGCAGCTTTCCCGCAAGCACATTGGAAGAGGAGATCAGGGCCTGGGGCCATCGGCGGCGAACATAGGGCTCAAGCGCGAGATAAATGGTCCAAACCAACAGCCCGTAAAACGCGGAGGTGCAGATGGCGAGGAACATCATGCCGGCCGTACCCTGCGACCAGACGAAGTGCCCGCGGAATATCCAGATGGCCATCTCGACGACGAACATGAAAGCAGCGATACGGAAGGCGCCTTCCCGGTCTCCATGGCCGCGGACCAGATTTCTGCGGGCAAGCAACGGCGCGCTGATCAAAATGCTCGCTATCAGCACCATTTGGAACCAGAAGCCGCCGCTGAGATTCCACGCTTGCGCGTCCGCAGGCATGCGCTCCGCTTTGGTCCAGGGGCCTACGATGCTGAAAGCCACAGGCCGGCCATGCAAGGCGGCAGCTTCCAATCGCAGGGAACGGGCGCTGCCGGGCGGCGTGCCGGTCCAGGCTTTGCGGGCATCGGAAGCGGCCAGGAAATTCCACTGCGGAAGCGCTTCCTGGAAATTGGCCGGGTCCAACTGTGCCGCCCGGAAGAGTGGATTCCAATCGGGGACACTGACGGCTGGCGGCTTATCTTCCTTCTGCGCCGGGATCGCCTGAAACTGAACCAGACGCCCTCGGGCATCCAGTTCGACATTAATCATTCCGGAAGTAATAGGCAGCGGGTCGTCTTTCGTGACCATACCGGGAGTGAGACGGTCGTCTTTGAACTCCTGCCCAATCAGCGCTTCCTCGCTTTGCCGATACCAGAATCGAAGCATGGGCACGCGGTCCCGCGCGATTCGGTTCCAATTGGGTTTCGGCTTGTCGTGATCCTCGGCGTAGTGTAGGAAATCCCAGTTCCAGTCGAAGCCATACGCAGTGTCGGCGATGCGATTGTGATAGCCCAGATCCTGGACGATGTCCGCGGCCTTTTGGCGCAGGACTTCGGGCGGGTACGGAGGGGCGATCAGGGCCACGGCGCTGGAACGGTTGTCGAGGAACGCCGACAGGCCGATGGCCACCAGCACGCCGGCAAGCCATGGCACCGCGACGCGCAATGCAAGTCCCGAGCCTTCACCGGCTGCGGCCACCATCTGTGGGGACGGCGTCTCACCGGCGGCGAGCGCGGCAGCGAGCGGATCGCCGCCGGGCAAAGCCGCCGACACCGCGAGGGCGGAACTGGGACGGGCTTTCGGGTCGGGCTCCAGACAGCGGAGAACCACCCGCTCGATCATGGGGTCCAGATCGCGCACCCAGCTTGTGGGCGTTTTCGAATCCATGGGCCGTTTCCCGGTGAAAATTTCGTGCAGAACCAAGCCAAGGGAATAGATGTCGCTGCGTACGGTAACTTCTTTCCCCGCGAGTTGTTCCGGCGCCATGTAGGCAGGGGTACCGTTGCGCACTTCGTCCCCGGAAATTTCATTCGCCAGGCCCGCGAGGCCGAAATCGGTAAGCAGCACCTGGCCGCGCCCATCCAGCATGACGTTGCCGGGCTTCAGGTCACGGTGCAGTACTCCCTGTTCGTGGGCGGCGGCAAGCCCGGCACACAGCTTCCGCGCGATTTCGAGGCCCTTGTCTTCGGGCAAGCGGCCAATGCGGCGCAGCAGGCTCGCGAGGTCCTCGCCATCCACATACTCCATGGACAGGAAGTAGGAGCCGTCCGCTTCGGCCAAGTCATAAACGCGGCATACATTGGGATGCGATACCTGGCGCGCGATCCGCACTTCACCGCGAAAGCGTTCCAGCGCTTCCTGATCATGTGCGACAACGGCGGAAAGAAACTTCAGGGCAACGGGCTGGCCAAGGCTCAGGTCATCGGCCCGGTAGACCTCACCCATGCCGCCCCGCCCCAGGAGCGCCACAATACGATAGCGGCCCGCCAGCAGGTCACCCGGAACGAAGCGGCTCTGTTTTGCGTGCGAAGACGGATGCGCGGGTCCAGGAGCGGGGGCGGACTTGGCCGCCGGGGTAACCGCGAAGGTTCGCGTCGCCGAAGCGCAGGTGTCGCACAATTGGCTTCCGGCGGCCGCTTCACGCGAGCACTGGGTGCACTTGGTCATTCAACGGGAACCTCCGGTTACCCTCCCCGTTATACTAACCAGATGCTGCAAGCTACGGAAAAGATCTGGCACAACGGACGCCTGATTGCCTGGGACGACGCCAAAATTCACGTTCTCTCTCATGTGGTGAGTTATGGCAGTTCCGTGTTTGAGGGCATCCGCTGTTATGACACAGAAGCGGGGCCCGCCATCTTTCGCCTGAAAGAACACGTGCGCCGGCTGGTTGATTCCGCGCGCATCTATCGCATGGACACCTTCAAATTCACGCAGGAAGAACTGGCGGAAGCGATGATTTCGCTCGTCCAGGCAAATGGTTTGCGCTCCTGCTACATTCGCCCGATTGCCTTGCGCGGTTACGGCCATGTAGGCGTGAACGGGTTGCGGAACCCGGTGGACATCTACATTGCGTGCTGGGAATGGGGAAAGTATCTGGGCGATGAAGCCATCAATAGCGGCGTGGACGTGTGCATCTCCAGTTGGACCCGCATCGCCCCCAACACGCTACCCGCGCTTTCCAAAGCCGGCGCGAATTACATGAACTCCCAGCTCATCAACATGGAAGCCATAGCTAACGGGTATAGCGAAGGCATCGCGCTGGACGCCGCCGGGTACGTCAGCGAGGGCTCAGGAGAGAACGTGTTCGTGGTCCGCGACGGGAAAATCGTGACGCCGGCGCTGGGCGCCTCCGTGCTTCCGGGAATCACCCGGGACACTGTGATAACAATAGCTCGCGATCTGAACATCCCCGTTGTAGAAGCCGTAATTCCGCGCGAGATGTTGTATATCGCCGATGAAGTATTCTTCTCCGGTACCGCCGCGGAAGTTACGCCCGTGCGCAGCGTAGACCGGATTCCCGTCGGCAAAGGGTCGCGCGGACCAATCACGGAACGCATTCAAAGGGAGTTCTTTGCCTTGGTGGAAGGCCGCAAAGAAGACCGTCACGGCTGGCTGTCACGAGTGGAAATGCGTCAAGAGGCGCTTCGGTAGGAGACTGTGGCGCGAAACAGCAGGCTTGCCTCCCCGAGATTCGCACGCTCATTTCCGCGCCACAGCTTCGACAAATAGTGATGTGAGTAATTCGAGGAAATCATGATCCGTTCCGGCATCAGCGTCGAAACCGGGCTGCCGGTTGAGATTGAGTTCGATACTCACATTCGTGCCATCCGCCCCGGGGAAGACAGAAACCGGTTCGTCGCTCCGGCGTTCCTGGACATTCAGGTGAACGGGTTCGCGGGTGTGGATTACAATTCCGGAGCAACTCCCCGCGACGAAATCGTACGGTCCGCGGATGCGATTCGCCGAACGGGCGTGGCTCGATTCTTCCCCACAGTAATCACGGCGCCTCCCGAAGACATGGTAGCGGCCCTTCGCAATTTGGCTCAGGCGCCGGACCGGTCCATCGAGGGCTTTCATATCGAAGGTCCGCACCTCTCACCCGAAGACGGCCCGCGCGGAGCTCATCCCCTCGCTTCCATCCGTCCCCCGGACTTGGCGGAATACCGCCGCTGGCAGGACGCAGCCGCAGGGCGGATCCGCCTGATCACTGTTTCTCCTCACTGGCCCCATGCCGCGCTCTATATTGAAGAGCTGGTAAGCGATGGGGTCACTGTCAGCATTGGCCATACCCATGCCACCTCCCAGCAGATTTCAGACGCTTCCGCGGCCGGTGCGACCATGTCCACGCACCTGGGCAATGCGGCTCACGCGGTCATTCGAAAACAGCCGAACTATATATGGGACCAGCTGGCGGACGACCGGCTCACCGCCAGCTTCATCGCCGATGGCATCCACTTAGGCCGCGCGTTTCTGAAAAGCGCGATGCGCGCGAAGACGGCGGAGCGCACCGTGCTGGTAACTGACGCGAGCTCTCCCGCAGCGGCGGCTCCGGGGCTCTACCGCTTAGGCCAGCAGGAGATCGCTCTACTGGAAGATGGCCGCGTGGTTTTGGCAGGAACCGACCGTTTGGCGGGAAGCGCGCTTCAAATGCACGACGCCATCGCGAACGCGATGCAGATGGCGGAACTCCCATTGATAGACGCGGTTCGCATGGCAACCGTGAATCCGGCCGGCGCAGTCCGGATGAGCGAACGCCAGCGCGGATTAATAATCGGTGAGCGCGCCGACCTGGTCTTCTTCACTCTCGACCAGGGCAGGCTAAACATTCAGGAAACCATTGTAAGCAACTGATTGAGCGATCCCTGCCGATAGCCTTCCAGATCCAAACAAACGAACTTGAAACCGAGTTTCCGAAAGAGCTTGGTTAATTTGCCCGCCATCTCCAGATTCAACGCAAATTCCATCTCTTCGCGCGCCACTTCGATCCGCACCAGCTCCCCGTGAAAACGGGTGCGGAACTGGCGAAAGCCGAGCGCCTTCATCTCTTCTTCGCCGACTTCCACGGTACGAATATTCTGAATTGTGACAGGCGTCCCATAGGGAATCCGGGAACTGAGACATGCCGCGGCGGGCCGGTCCCAGGTAGGCAGACCTGCCTCCCGCGACAACCCGCGAATCTCCGCCTTGGTGAGACCGGCATCTACAAGCGGCGCTTTCACTTGGTGCTGCTGCGCGGCATTCTGGCCGGGGCGGTAATCCCCCAAGTCATCCACATTCACGCCATAGACAATATTGGCGATCCCCCGCTCTGCTCCCACCTCGGAAAGCCGCGTAAATAGCTCATCCTTGCAGTGAAAGCATCGGTTGCCATCGTTCTTCAAGTAGTCCGGATTGTCGAACTCATGGGTCGCAATATACTCATGAGCGATCCCAAACTGCCGGACGAAATCTTCCGCATCGCGCTTGTGAGAAGCGGGAATGGAAGCACTGTCCGCAGTGATGGCAATCGCGCGATCCCCTAAAGCCCGATGGGCGGCCCAGGCAAGATAAGCGGAATCCGTGCCGCCCGAATAGGCGACGATCACGCGCTCCATTTGGCGCAAAATATCGAAAAGCTTGTCCTGCTTCACGTCTTTATTGTACGGGCTCAGTCTACTGCAGCGGCAAATCCCCCTGTGTGCCCCCGCCGTTCTCTTCCGCCGCTTCAGGGATGACCACTGCCGCCGCAACCTGATCGCCCTTCTCCATACGCACCAGACAAACGCCCTGCGCGCTGCGCCCGGTCTGGCGGATGTTGTTCGCATCGATCCGGATCATCTGGCCGTCTTTCGTTACCAGCATCAGATCGGAATCCTCCTTCACCGAAAGGATGGCGATAATCTTTCCGTTCCGCGCATTAGTCTTCATGTTGATGACGCCTTTACCGCCGCGGCGAATCAGCCGGTAATCTTTCAGCGGCGTGCGCTTTCCATACCCGTTCTCAGAGATGGAAAGAATCAACCCCTGCGATTCCACCACCTCCGCGCCAACGATGTAATCCCCTTCTTCCAGATCCATCGCGTTCACGCCATAAGCCGGACGGCCCATCGCGCGCACTTCCTTCTCACTGAACCGGATTGCCTGGCCCTCATGCGAACCGAGCAACATGAAATTGCTGCCGTTGGTGAGGCGCGCGGCGATCAGTTCATCATTTTCTTCCACGCCCAACGCGATAATGCCGCGTGACAACGGATGATTGAACTCTGTCAATTGGCACTTCTTAATCACCCCGTTCTTGGTCACCATCACCACAAACTGGTCCGCTGAAAACTCGCGCACCGGCAGAAACGCCTTCACGGTTTCATCCGGCTGCAAGTTGATCAGGTTCGAAATGTTCTTGCCCTTGCCCACTGTGGTGGCGTCCGGAATATTGTAAATCTTCAACCAGTACACGCGGCCCTTGTTCGTAAAAATCAAAAGGTAGGCGTGCGTGGAAGCCACCAGAAAATACTCCACGAAATCTTCGGTGCGCGTGCCCATGCCGATCCGGCCCTTGCCGCCACGGGTTTGGCGCCGGTAGGTATCCACGGCCGTTCGTTTCAGGTATCCGCCGTGCGTGACGGTTACCGCCACTTCTTCCACCGGCACCAGATCTTCAATGTTGATCTCGCCGGTGTCGTCGACAATTTCCGTCCGGCGCTCGTCCCCAAACTCTTTCTTGACTTCCTGAAGCTCTTTGATAATTAAGGTTTTCAGTACCGTTTCCGAACCCAGAATCTCCAGATATTGGGCGATGCGTACCTGAATATCAATCAATTCATTCAGAATCTTCTGCTGCTCCATGCCGGTCAGGCGCTGAAGCTGCATCTCGATGATGGCCTGGGCCTGGCGATCGCTAAACTCGAAACCGGCAATCAGCGAATCGCGTGCGTCCTTCGGACTCGTCGACGCGCGAATCAGCCGGATCACTTCGTCCAGGTTATTAAGCGCCTTCTGGAACCCGACCAGAATGTGCTCCCGCTCCCGCGCTTTCCGCAGTTCAAAATCCGTCCGCCTGCGGACCACATCGGTCCGGTGCTCGATGAAGTAACGGATCGTATCGATCAGCCCCAACTCGCGCGGCTGTCCATTCACAATCGAAAGATTGATAATGCCGAAGCTGATCTGTAGCTGCGTCTGCTTATACAAATTATTCAGGATGATGTCAGCCTGCTCACCGCGCTTCAGCTCGAACACAATCCGCATGCCGTCTCGATCGCTCTCATCGCGCACGTCGGAAATACCCTCGATCTTTTTATCGTTGATCAGCGCAGCCGTATTTTCAATCAGCCTGCTCTTGTTCACCTGATAGGGAATCTCCGTGACCACGATGCGTTCCCGGTCCTTGCCCATCGGCTCGATGATGGCCTTGGCGCGGATCTTCAGGCTTCCGCGCCCCCGAAGAAATGCGTCGAGAATGCCCTGCCGCCCCAGGATGGTCCCGCCGGTCGGAAAGTCCGGTCCGGGCACCATTTTCATAATCTCCACCAGAGGTAGATGCGGATCTTGCACAAGCGCGATGGTGGCGTCCACAATCTCTGTCAGGTTGTGCGGCGGCACATTGGTCGCCATGCCCACAGCGATCCCGGAACTGCCATTGATCAGCAGATTCGGAACCCGCGTCGGCAGCACTTCGGGCTCATGCTCGCTATCGTCGTAATTCGGCCGAAAATCTACCGTCTCTTTGTCGATGTCTTCCAGCAAAGCCGTGGCGATGCGCGAGAGCCTGGCTTCGGTATACCGCTGAGCCGCGGGCGGATCGCCATCGACGGATCCGAAATTTCCCTGCCCGTCCACCAGCGGATAGCGCATGTTGAACGGCTGCGCCATACGCACCAGCGAGTCGTAAATGGGAGCATCGCCATGGGGGTGGTACTTGCCCATCACCTCGCCGGTGATCTTGGCGGATTTGCGCGTAGGCCGGTTCGGTTGCAGCCCCAGCTCGTTCATGCCCCAAAGAATTCGCCGGTGTACCGGCTTCAGCCCGTCGCGGACATCCGGCAGCGCCCGCCCGACAATTACGCTCATCGCGTAATCCAGGTACGAACGCTTCATCTCGTCTTCGATATTGACGGGAATCAGGTTTTTGGTTTCGCCCGCATCGGCAGGGGGGATCGGTGGAAGTTCGGAATCAGCCATGAAATGTTGGGTTACTTCTATTGTAACGTGGGGCTCTTTCTACTACATAGAGCGGCCGTACACATTGTGGCTACAGACCTGCCTGAAGCACCCTGGACATAATGCAAAAATTTTTGACCAATAAATTCGCTGTCGTTACCGGAGGCGCGCGCGGGATCGGCCGCTCCATCGCGGAGAGCCTGCTGGACGCCGGAGCATCCGTCGCGATCTGCAGTAAATCGGCAAGCTCCCTCGATCGGGCCTTAGCCGAATTGTCGCCGAGAGGCGCCGTGATCGGCCGGGTGACCGATGTAGGCAATCCGGATCAAGTCGCCAGCTTCTTTAGCTTTGTCGATGACCACTTTCCATCACTCGATATCTTGGTGAATAACGCGGGCGTTGGAATTTTCCGCAATGTTGCGGAGTTGTCAATCGAAGAATGGCGTGCCACGTTGGACACCAATCTGTCCGGGGCTTTCTTCTGTTCCCATGCCGCGGTCCCGCGCTTTCGCAAGCGTGGCGAGGGTTATATTATCAACATCAGCAGTTTGGCGGGAAAAAACGCTTTCGCGGGTGGCGCCGCCTATAACGCTTCCAAATTTGGGCTGAATGGCTTCAGCGAAGCGATGATGCTCGATTATCGCCAGGAGAATATTCGCGTGAGCGAGATTCTGCCTGGGAGTGTGTCTACCGGCTTCGATTCGGGTGGCGCAAAGGATTGGAAGATCGCGCCGGAAGACATAGCCGAACTCGTGATTACTCTGCTCAAGATGCCCAAACGCACATTGGTCAGCCGGGTGGAAGTTCGGCCATCGCGGCCGCAGAAGTAGACGGGCGTTTGAGTACCCGTTAATGCTGCGAGAAGGTGTTCTTTCCCACTTCCACGTGCAGCCTGAGAGAAGGAATCCACACGGGTCCGCGATCCTGGTTGTAAGCGGGATTCGAAACGTGTTGGAGATCGAAACTGGCGAAAAACCCAGGAAATAGGCGCGCGCTGTAGTAGCTTTCTGAAATGTACTCCGGCCCGTACTGCAAGCGCCCATCGCCTATCAAGAAGTCATGGCCGCCGCGAGCCAGGTAAACCGCGTGCACGCCGGAGATCCCGCTTACTGTGAGTTCAGTCCCTACCGTATCGAAGCGCCTGCGCCACCGCTGGCCCGTAATCGAAACACCGCCGGTAATCAAACGGTCGATTGCCGTGAAGGCGAAACTCTCGGTTTTCCCGTCATTCCACCCAAGGCGGCCGAAAATGCCAATGTCTTTGGTGATCTCCTGCTCCATGTTGAGGCCGAAACCATATTTCAGGGTCCCGTTACGGCGGGTCGAGGTGACATCGGGTACGCCGCCCATATTGGCGGCAGCATAGGAGCCGGAATTGGCGCGGTTCTCATAATTTAATAGCCGGATGGCGCCGGGGTGCTTCGCTGCCGTATACCGGTACTCACCCTCGAACACATCGCCGCGATTCCGGAACAGTCTGCGGTCCAAGCGCAGTCCATTGGCAACTCTGGGCATCGCGGCGCTGGCATAACGGAACGCCCAGTTCCGGGTATGAAACTCGTGCACCCAGCCCCACGTATAGCCGCGCACGTCGGCGGGGTAATCCCAAGCTCCGTTGAACATGACAGCCCATCCTATGAACTGAGTTCTTGGATCGTGCGAATACCGGTTGTTGTCGAAGAAGTCCGTCAGTGTAAAGCGTCCGGCTGTGATGGTGTAGCGCTTGATGGGCCGCCGCCCGGCCAATTGGTTTTCTTCGCTTTCAAACGACTCCATCTCATCGCCGAGCGAAAAATCGTGAGATACGTATAATCGCGCCAAGTATGGCTTTGGAGTAGCGGATGCCACTCGCGGTAGTTCGCCGTTCGAAGAATTCGCAAGGCCGTTCACGCCACTGAATCCCCGGCCTCCCGCGATTTCCGGGTCGAAGTACAACGTCGTGTTTTTCTCCAGACGGAGTCCAAAGAACAGCGTGGTCGTAAGCGAAACGTCGCGCTCCGCGTAATTCTGGAGGCTGAACGGACCGGAGTAGGGGGAATGATAGGCGCCATGGTACTGTCCAATCGACGTGGCCTGGTAGAACAGATTCCATCGCTCCGGCTTTACCGGTTCCTCCGGCTGCTTATTTTCTTGTTGCCGCGGAATCTGCCCACCCTGAGCCGGCGGATTCTGCGGTGGCTCAGACTGTTCTTGCGCCCAAGCGGTGCTCATTGCCGTCAGCAGAATGGCACAACAGGCGCTGCAAACGAACTCCCTTCCAGTTCTCAAATTTCGCCGCATAGCCGGTGTTTTCAAGTATGTCCTCTTGTTGCCCACGCAGCCTCTTTGGCGCGAAGCCTTCCTGTTTTATCAGATCTATGGAAAGCGATTTTTAAAATTACGAATCCATAGCGACTACCCTGATTCTACGTGGCGATTGACTGCAGTCGCCGGGAACGGAGCTTCGAGGAACACGACCGTGGAAGACGACCGGCTGCCGCGAAGCGCGGTATCGGATAGAGTCAGGTACATATGCGAATTTTGATGGTTGCGTTGGCGGCGCTGGCAACTGGCTCTATGATGGAGGCCGAAGTGAAGATCGAAAGAGTTCCCTACGGCGGCTGGCCCAATTGCTACCGCATCGGCAACGGCGAAGCCGAATTGATCATTACGAGCGATGTAGGGCCGCGGATTATCCGGTTCGGTTTCGTGGGCGGGCAGAACCTTTTTAAGGAATATGCCGAAACACTGGGCAAGAGCGGGGAAGGGAAGTGGCAATTGCGCGGCGGCCATCGCATCTGGGCGGCTCCGGAAGATGAGGTGCGGACGTACGCGCCGGATAACGGCCCGGTTCATGTTGAAGTGAAAGATGGGGTGCTGATTGCAACCGAGCCTCCGGAGCCGCTGACCGGTTTCGAAAAGCAGATTACGGTTAAGATGGCAGGCGCCGGCGCCGATGTAGAAGTGCGGCACCGGATCAAGAACACTTCGGCCAAGCCGGTGGAAGTGGCTGCTTGGGCGCTGACCATGATGGCGCAGAAGGGCATGGGAATAACAGGGTTTCCACCGCGTGGGAAACATCCGGATGTGTTGGCCCCGACGAATCCACTGGTGATGTGGGCCTTCACGGATTTGAGTGACCCGCGGCTGACATTCACGAAGAAGTATCTGGTGCTACGGCAGGACCCGGAGAACACGGTTCCCAACAAGCTGGGGCACTTCAATACGGACACTTGGGCGGCGTACCTGCTGGGAACGGATCTGTTTATTAAGCGGTCGCGAGCGGAAACGGGAAAGGCGTATCCGGACCTGGGCTGTTCTTTTGAAATTTTCACGCGAAACGACATGCTGGAAATGGAAACTCTGGGACCGATTTTGCAATTGGGACCCGGACAGGCGCTGGAACACCTGGAGCATTGGAGCCTGCATAAGGGCGTTAAGGTGAGCGCGTTGACGGACGCGGAATTGGACCGGGTTCTGCTGCCACTACTCGGGCAATCCCGGTAATTAGAAGCTAAACTGTAAGGTTACATGCGAGTCACGGTTATCGGTACGGGGTATGTGGGCACGGTCACGGGTGTCTGCCTGGGCTATCTGGGGCACCGCGTCACCTGTGTGGACACGGACGCGTCCAAGATCGCAAAACTTCGGAGCGGTGAAATTCCGATCTTTGAGCCGCACTTGGCAGACTTATTGCCTCTTGCCCGGAAGCGTGGGGGGGTGGAGTTTGAAACGGAACTGGCTCCGGCGGTGGCGGCAAGCGATGTGATCTTCATTGCGGTCGGAACGCCGTCGCAACCCGGCGGAGAAGCGAATCTCTCGTATCTGGAAGCAGCGGCGCGAAGCATCGGAGCCGCGATGGACACCTCGCGTTTCCGCGTGGTGGTGAACAAGTCCACTGTGCCGGTAGGTTGCGGCAACTTAGTGGAAACGCTAGTGCGAGAAGGAATCAGCGATGGCGGACGGGACCCAAATATCCGGTTCGGTGTGGCGAGCAACCCCGAGTTCTTGCGTGAAGGATCGGCTATCGCGGATTCCTTGTTTCCGGATCGCATTGTTTTAGGTAGCGAAGATGGCCAGACAATCGATGTTTTGAGACAGCTGTACAGAAGACTGATTGAGCAGGATTTCGAACCCCCTGCTCCGTTTCGCCGGCCGGATTGGATTGGCAAAGTGCCGCTGGTGACCACCACTTTGACCAGCGCGGAAATGATTAAGTACGCGGCAAACGCTTTTCTCGCGATGAAAATCGGTTTTTCGAATGAGATGGCCAATATTTGCGAGAAAGTGGGTGCAGACGCGCTGGAAGTGATGGCGGGGATTGGGTTCGATTCGCGGATTGGCCTAAGCTTCCTGAACGCAGGGATCGGATGGGGCGGCAGTTGCTTCGGCAAAGATATCCAAAGTCTGCTGCACATAGCGGGGGAGTATGGATACCAGGCGCGTTTGCTCGAAGCATCGCTCGCGGTGAACCGGCAGCAGCGGCATCTGGTAATTCAGAAACTGCAAGAGAAGCTCTACATTTTGAAAGGACGGACGGTGGGGTTGCTGGGCTTGGCGTTCAAGCCGAACACGGACGATCTTCGCGATGCGCCCAGTCTTCAGATTGCGGAGAAACTTCTGCAAATGGGCGCGCGGGTGCGTGTGTACGACCCGGTGGCGATGGAAGCGTGCCGGGAGCAGTATCCGGGGCTACGGATCACTTATTGCCCGGATGTGGCGGCGGTGGCGGCGAAAGCGGATGCGCTGGTCGTTGTTACAGAATGGCCGGAGTTTAAAATCCTGGATCTACCGTTCTTGGCGGGGCGCATGGCGCATGCGGTGCTGGTAGACGGGCGCAATCTGTTCGACCCCGAAACGGCGCGGCGTGCCGGGTTCGATTATGCCGGGGTAGGCCGCGGAGCCCGGCAAAACGGAAACGGGGAGAAGCCCGCCGAAGTTGTGCTGGCAGAGGCCGGCTAACAGGTAGCAGAAGTTTCTCTGCGTCTAAAGTCCCGCTTTATCCCACTTTGCCAACGTTTCCTCTACGAGCGTGGTCATTTTTTCGATTACTGCTTTGTGGTAAGCATCCGCTTTTACCTGATCGAATTTTACGTAACCCTGACCGGGTTGGTACAGAATGATCGAAGAGGGAAATGGGTAGGCGGACCAGGCGCCCGCGGGAGGGCGGGCTGTGGCGAGCGCGTCGCTATAGCGGTCCTGGTGAATCAGTCTCGGGTCGATGGCCTGAACAAATGCGTTTTCGTTCCAGCCTGCGTGGCCGCCGTCTTCGCCGAAGATTTTCAACGTGATGTCTGAGCAATAGGCCCACCAGTTCACGACAAGCGTGCGGATGTGATGAGCGCGGCCGGTCTTCTCGGCCAAGTCGTTCAGCACCGCTGTTTGGGGGCCGCCGTGGCCGTTGATCACGATGATGCTGCGGAATCCCTGTTTGGCAAGACCCTCGAAAACATCGCCCATGTAGGCGCGATAGGCGGGCTCACTGATCGAGAATGCTCCGGCATAACCGTCCAGGCTTCCCGTTATGCCATAAGGAACTACGGGCGCAACCAGTGCGTTCACGCGCGGGGCCATGCGGCGGGCGATGTCGACAGGCGCTACGATATCGGCCCCATTATTGGCCACGCCGTGTGGTTCCAACGTGCCCGTGGGCAGCAACACGGTGGCTATTTTCGATGGCGCCCACTCGCGGAACTCCATCCAGTTCAGATCGCTCATTTCGCGGCTGGACGGTTGGGCACTGGCGAGAGTGGCCGTCGCAGCCAACAGGAACCACATCGCATTCGGCATTCCCTACTCTACCTGTTCGCCGTCGAACTGCACGCGGTTGCCGGCCATTGAAAAACTCTGCCGGTAGCGGCGGCCATCTTCCTTTTGCAGCACCAGGGAAAATCCGTTCTCGACCGCTCGGACCGGAAAGAATCCTTCCAGATGCCGCTGGATGTAGGCGGTCTCATAGCGGTGGTGGCGGAGGCTCCACACAAAAACGCGAAAGCTGTCGAAATCATAGGGATGCATTCCGGAATCGATGGTGGTCCAGAGCCAGATATCTTTGGTCTTTCCTTCGTCCTCAATTTTGCCCAGGGAAAAATAGGAGCTGATGCGCTTGCCTTCGGCGTACTGCGCCACCTCGTCAGGAATCGCCATGTAGATGCGGCGTGTTAAGACCCAGCCGCTTTGGCCTGCTTTGTTGCGAATGAGTGTCCAGTCGTCGGGGGCCACGGGTTCGGGCTCTTCCGCCGGCTTCGGAGGCGGAACGGGGTCGGGATCGGGTGTGCGCTCTTTCGAAAGCTGAATCCAATCGGGCGGGGGCTTGGGCGCCGCGGGCGCCGCGGGAGGCGGTATTCGGGATGATTTTTCCCTCTTCTTGTCTCTGGCCCGGCGCGGTGCTTTGGGCGCGAGCACCAGAGACTTGCGGCTGGGCGCCCCCTTAGGGGCCAGCTTGTGGCCGATCACATCGACGCGCTCACCCGGCTGCACTTGCAGGTAACTGGGCGAGAGGCGATTGGGCTCGGTGTGGACGTTGAGAATGTCATAGGTGGTTGCCTGGCCTTGAGAAGGATACCGCTTGGTGTCATTCGAGAGTTGCCGGAGAGCGGAGATGGCGGCCGCATCTAGCAGTAGGCGTTCATCCACCCAGCCTTCGGCATCGTTTGCCGTGCGGACTTTGACAAAATGGCGATGCTGCTGAAGGATCTGCAGCTTTTCGCCATGATGGACTGTCGCGGTGACGACGGACTTGGGAGAGATCTCTTTGCGAACCGGAAGCGTGGAGGGGCCGGCAAAAGCTTCGCCGATGACCGGCGCGCGGGGGGCGGATGTCTGGCAGCCAGGAAGGATAAGAATCAAAAAAGTTGAAAGAACGGCACCGGCAACGCGCCGGCGGTACGGTTTCATGCGGCTGATTTCAGTTTACTTTGGTATTGATGATCGAACTCCGGGACATTATGGAGGCACGCGAGCGGATTCGCGATTCCATCTATCTTTCCCCCTGCGCGCATTCGGAAACGTTCTCGCAGCTTACGGGAAACGACATGTATCTGAAACTCGACAATCTTCAGATGACAGGTTCATTCAAAGAACGCGGGGCATTGAACCGCATTCTGGCGCTGACGGAAGAAGAACAGGCCCGCGGCGTGATTGCCGCCTCTGCTGGAAATCATGCGCAGGCGGTCAGCTATCATGCGACGCGCCGCGGCATTCGGGCCGTAATTGTGATGCCGGTTTGCACTCCGCTTGTGAAGGTGACAGCGACCCGCGGGTACGGCGGGGAAGTGGTGCTGCATGGTGATAACTACGATGAGGCATACCAGGAGGCGGTGCGGCGGTGCGGCGAAGAGAAGCTGACTCTGCTGCATGCATTCGACGATGACGCGATTATCGCAGGACAGGGTTCGCTTGGGCTCGAACTGCTGGAACAGTGCCCGGGCCTGGAAGCGATTGTGGTTCCGATTGGAGGCGGGGGGCTGATCGGCGGCATTGGGTGCGCGGTGAAGTCTTTGAATCCGGCGGTGCGGATCGTGGGAGTTGAGACGCGAATGGTGCCTTCCATGAAAGCGGCTCTGGAAAAGGGAGAGCCGGTAACGGTTCCGCCGGGAACGACGATTGCGGATGGCATTGCGGTGCGGCGCGCCGGGAACCGCACCCTTCCGCTGGTGGCCAAGTATGTGGATGAGATTGTCACTGTCGAAGAAGAGGAGATAGCGAACGCGATTCTGGTGTTGTTGGAACGCGAGAAGACGCTGGCTGAAGGAGCGGGCGCCGCGGGGATGGCGGCGCTGCTGCAGCGCAAGACCTCGCTAGTGGGCAAAAGGACCGCCGTGGTGATCTGCGGCGGCAACATCGATGTGACGTTACTCTCACGCATCATAGAACGCGGTCTGGTGAAGGATGGCCGCCTGGTGCGCCTGCGCATCTTGATTCCGGATCGCCCGGGGGCTTTGCAGGAGTTGACCCGGGTGATTGCAATTCATCGCGCCAACATCGTTCAAATGACGCACGACCGCGCCTACTTCGGGGTGCATCTGGGTGACACTCTGCTCGATATCACGCTGGAAACCAGGGGCCCCGAGCATGTGACGCACTTGATTGCCGGGATTCGGGCCGCGGGATATCAGGAAGAGCGGGTGATGTAGGGTGCGCAAGCCGGACCCGACCGGGCATGCGCTGGAGGAGCTCCGGGACTTGCGGGAAGCTGGAAACAGAGAATCCACGGTCGCGGCGCTTCCGGCCTATTTAAGTCACCGGAGTGGCGCGGTGGTAGCCCGAGCGGCGGAAATGGCTGGAAATTGCGGGGAACAGCGGCTTTCAGCGAATTTGGTGGAAACATTCCGCCGTATTGTTCGGGACCCGGTCAAGCTG
>JALYXI010000431.1 GCA_030947245.1 Acidobacteriota bacterium | reverse complement strand
AGCAGCGCCGCGGCAATCCAAAGCTTTTTCATGAAACAAATCTTAACAGGCCCGGCGCCGCCGTATCTAAGGAAGAGCGCCGGTGAAAGGAATCCAGACTTCCATCGGCTGGGGACCACGGTTTGCCCAAGCGTAATACGGAATGAAAGTGAGCTCGACAGGTTTGACGGTGTCTCGCCCGCGGCCGCTCTCGAGCCGTGCGTAAAGTGGAGAATTGGCGAGGGAGTTTCCGGAGGCAGAACCATCGTGCTTCAGCTCCATGATGCCGCCCAATACGTCTTTGCGAAATTCACTCGTGAATTTGTGGCTGGCGCCAAGCATCAAAGAAGCCTCAAATAGCGAGGGAACTTCCAGTTGGTCCGGCTGCTCCAAGCAATAGATTAAAGGGCCGCGTTGCACTGCCACCCGCCCTACGTTTTCGCGAATCAGCGCATTGGACTGGATTAATTGCGGGGCCATGTCCAACTTCAGCGTGACCCGGTCGCCCGGATTCCAGCGGCGCCGAATTTCCGCATACCGGCCACTTGCCGGGTTGCTATTTACGAGCTGCCCATTCACCGCAATTGAGTTTGCGGCCGACCAGCCCGGAATGCGAAGAAAAAGACTGAACTCCGCTGCCTTGGCGGGAGTAACGGTAAATTCCACGTCGCCGGTCCACGGATACCCGGTAGTCTGCCGCAATTGCAAACCGGAGCCGTCGGGAAGATGCCAGTCGAGAGTGGAGCTGTGATACAGGTTGGCGTAAATGCCGCGTGAGTCAGTGGTATAGAGGTACCCGGGCAGGGCTGCGAAGGTACGCTCCAGGTTCGGAGGACAGCAATCGGTGTCGTACCATTCGTTTCGGATTTTTTCTCCTGTGGATTCCAGCGGATTCCGGTAGCAGTAAAGCGTTCCGGAAAGGTCCATCCCCGAGTTGATTCCGTTATATAAGGCCCGCTCCATCACGTCTACGAAACGCGAATCCGCGCGCCCGGCCAGCATGCGCCAATTCCACATCATGTTCGCGATGGCCGCACAGCTTTCGCCGTAAGCCTGGGCATTCGGTAACTCATACGATTCACCGATCGCCTCGCCCGCCGCGCGGGACCCCACTCCGCCGGTGACATACATCTTATGCCGCACCAAGTCCTCCCAGAGCGTATCCAGCGTCTTTCGGTAAGCGGAATCTCCGGTTTCCAGATAGTAATCAGCCGCGCCAGAAGCGGCGTAGAGCGCACGAACCGCGTGCCCTTCAAACTGTGTCCGGGCGGTGAACGGCTTGCCGGAAAACATGTACTTCCCCTCGGCATCCTTCAATTGCAGCCGGTCACGCTCCACGCCGCTTAGTAGATAACCCGCGAACTCCAGATACTTCTTCTGTCCCGTGGTGCGGTACAGTTCCACCAACGACATCTCGAATTCGGGATGGCCAGTGAGGGCGGGGCGTTTCGCAGGTCCAAAGTTCTCCACCATATAGTCGGCGAACCTGATCCCGCCTTCCAGAAGCTTGCGATTTCCCGTTGCGCGATAGTACGCGATCCCAGCCTGCAGAAGGTGCCCCAGGCAGTCCAGTTCGTGCCCACGGGTCATTTGCGTGAAGCGTTGCGCGGCACGGTCTTCCACCCAATAGGTGTTCAGATAGCCGCTTGGTTCCTGGGCGGCCAGAATTTCGTCAGTCAAGCTATCGAACTGCGCTCGAAGCTCGGGACGGTCGCCCGACTGCAAAACGAACGCAACAGCTTCCATCCATTTGTAAAGGTCCGAATCCGTGTACAACGGACCGGCTCGAGCCACCTTCTTCCCCTTAGAAAGGCGCCGGAAGTTGTCCACCGTTCCGTGCTGCTCCAGCAATGCAAGCATCGTCGGGATACTCTTTTCGACGTTGATGCGCATACGCTGGGTCCAGAAGCCTTCGCCCATTTTGACCGCATGGATCGGAATGTCCCGCATGACGGCGTGAGGTGAGCGGGCCAGGTCCAGAATGCCCTGCTCGCGCGGGCCTGGGGATTGCGCGAGGAGTACAACGCTCGTGATCAGAACAACACTGCTGGTGCGGATCATATCTAAATCTAAAACAGCAGCCGCGCGCCCAGTTGAATCACCCGCGGATCGTAGGTGGAAGTCGATCGGCCAAAAGTAGGACTGTTCAGATCACTGCTGATCTTCTGGAGGTTCACGCGGTTCAACACGTTGAAAAACTCGAAACGGATTTGCAGGTTTCCACGCTCACCCAACAGGTGTAGAGGATTATTCTTAATCATTCCCGTATCCACTTGTATCAATCCGGGGTTCGAAAAAATCGAGCGTTTCATGTTTCCCTCGGTTCCGGGTGAAGGGATGCCGAACTCGCTCTTCTGGAACAGCCCATCGATATACTCCTGACGCGTGTGGCTGCCCGCATAATTCTTGGTTGGCAGATTGGGCCAATCGTAATTCACGCCGTCGGCATTATAGTCGCCGCTGCCAGGCTTGAAGCCGAGAAACTTCCCGTTAGCATCGAAGTTCCCCTGAAACGGCGCAGTCGTAAACACAGTAAATGGGCTGCCGCTTTGCAAGATTGCGACGGACGTCCACTCCCATCCGCCTAGAATGTTTTTTACTAAAGGCACACGCGCGAATGGAGACGGCAGCTTGTAATAGCCGGAGAACGAAAACCGGTGCCGCGCATCCCAATCTGAAAGGGCTGAATATTGCTGCAGGTTATGCGGATCGGGAAACGCATTACCCGGGTCCCGATTGACGCGCTCTCCGGCGGAACCGAAATCGGTCGTTTTCGAGAGGGTGTAAGAAGCCTGGAAGGAGCCGCTGCCTAGTTGGTGGCGAACGGTCAGGATCATTGCATTGTAATGAATCTCATTTGCATTGAACTCGTAGAACATCGTGCCAAAGCTCGGGTTGCGGCGATCCAGCTTGTTATCGAGATAGTCTCCCGGAAAGCGATTCAGGTCGGTACCGATGATTCCGTCCCATGTATAGGAGCCACTGTAGTTTGCCCCCACCACCGTGCGGTGAGGCAGTTGCCGCTCCACGCCGGCCAGGTAGTTCAACGTGTTGCCGGGATGAATATTGCGGTCGATTCCGCCTGTACTCACCTGTTGGCCGACGATGCCCCCATGCTCATCCAGAGACTTGACGGCAAACTGCGGGAAAGGAAAATTGAACGGCGGAGCGTCCGTGGCGCCCAACGCGAATAAGGGCGGAGTCGCGGATCCCGCAAGAAAGGTCGGATTCACGTTTCCCGGAGGATTGTTGCGGATGCGGTTAGCCTCGCCAAGTGGGATCCAGTCGTGATAGAGACCCATTCCGCCCCGGATGCTCCACTTGCCTTTGCCGGTGGGGTCCCACGCTACTCCCACGCGCGGGCTGAAGTTCAGGTTCAGGCGATGGGTGTAGACGCCGTCCACTTGCCGCACGCTGGCGTTCGTTATCTTCTCATCCAGCGTGCTTCCCGGTCCAAGAATAATGTTGCCGAAAGTGGCTGTCTTACTCTTGTCGGGATGCGGATTGCCGTAGTCGTCCCAGCGTATCCCCGCGGTAACGGTAAGGTTGCGCTTTACCTTCCACTCATCCTGCACGAACGCTCCAAAAGTATTCATCAGGTGCCGGTACGCCCCGTTCGCCACCTTGCCGGTAAGAGGATCGAACACGACTCCCGATTCGCTATATGGCTGATCCCGCACCAGATCCAGCAGGTTGAGAAATCGGAACGTAGGGCGCAGGGAGTTGTTGATGAACTGCGCATCATCGTCGCCGGACCATGCCTCGAATCCGAACTTGAGCGTGTGTGGTCCACGCACCCAACTCACCACATCGCGCCAATTGTAGTTGTGCTGGATAAAAGCCCCGGGACCGTTGCTGGGCACCGCGAACCCCTGCGTCTGATCGATATTGATGGTCGGGATGTGAAACGGCAGGCCGGGATACATGCCGAAGCTGCCCTCCACCCGAATCACCCCGAACGATGCTTCATTCAGGAGAGCCGGACTGAAAATGTGGGTCCAACTGGTTTGTAGCGCTTTCGTATTGTTGTTATTGACAGAATAGTATCCACGACGGATTGGCACTTGTTCGGTATCGAGGTCGGTCTTGTAATAATTCGCGTAGAGGCGATCTTTGTTGTCCCGCAAATATTGATCCCCGCGAAAGTTGTATTGCAGCGCGTTGCGGAAAGGAGCGGGCTTGAACCGCCCTTCGGCAATCACTGGCAGGTCGCAGGGAATGTTCGCCGCCGCGGGCGTGCCGCAATCGGTAGGGAATAAGTCCCTGGCCCGTTTGTTGACACCCGTAACCGCGACATTGATCAGCGGCCGATCGAGCAGAACCTGGGTTCCGAGCGTTTTCGGAAAGTTGACTTTGGCAAAGTCCACAAACTCCTGCGCTTCAAAGGTTGCCACGTTGTTGGCCGAGGAAGTTTGTGACCGAAGGGGTTCGACGGAGGCAAAGAAGAACGTCTTATTCTTGAGGATCGGGCCACCAAAAGTACCCGCTAGATCGTGGCGTTTGTAGGGCTCGTACTTTGTCGTAAACTCGGTACGCGCGCGCAAACTCTGGTTGTTGAAAAAATAACTGCCGGTGCCGTGAAACTGGTTAGAACCCGACTTCGTAGTGACGCTCACCAGAATCGAGCTGGCCTTTCCCTGCTCGACCGAAAAGGTGTTCGTCTGGATCGAAACTTCTTGAATCGAATCGGGGTTCGGCGAGAGATTCGAAACGCCCTGAATGATGTTGCTTGTCACATTCAAGCCGTCCATCACGAACTCGTTTCCGCTTGAATTGCGTCCGTTGCCGCTGGCATCCACCACCTTCTCGGTAGAGAAGTTATCGGGTGCGTTGCCGGGAGCGCCCCCGCCAACCGCGCCAACCCCGGTCACTCCCGGAGCGATTGCGACCAGCCCGAGAAAATTTCGGCCTTGAAAAGGCAGATCCTGCAGTGTCTCCTGCCGGATAGTCACTTCCAGCCGCGAATCGGCCGCATCGAGCAACGGCGCGGTTCCCACGATCTCAACGGATTCCGCCGCGCCCGCGACATTCAACCGGACATTGGCGTCCGCAGTCTGAGCCGTCTGCAAAGTGACGCGTTGCATGTAACGTTGAAAGCCAGGCGCCTCGACGCCCAGATCGTAGTCACCGGGTTGTAAACTGCTGAACCGGTAGACGCCGGATTCGCCGCTTTTTGCTGTTAACGAAACGTCCGTGGACACGTTGCGTAACTTGATCGTTGCGCCCGCGATAGAAGCTTGCGTTTGGTCCTGAACGACGCCCTGGATATTACTCGAAAACTGGCCGAAGCAGAGCGC
>JALYXI010000416.1 GCA_030947245.1 Acidobacteriota bacterium | reverse complement strand
GGCTTCGACCGCGAACTTGCAGCCGCTTGCCAGTGGATTGCCGGCTTCGCCCGGCGCCGCCGTGGGCCGTGTGGTGTTCAATAGCGACCACGCCGTAACTGAATCCGCGAAGGGTCCGGTGATTCTGGTTCGCGGCGAGACCACGCCCGATGACATTCACGGAATGGAGGTGGCGAAAGGTATTCTGACGGCGCGCGGTGGAATGACCAGCCATGCTGCCGTAGTGGCGCGCGGCATGGGCCGGCCGTGCGTCGCCGGTGCGGGTGCGCTCGAAATGAGCGAGGCTCGCGGTGAGATGAATGCGCTTTCCGATGGCAAAAAGGTAACCGTGAAGGAGGGCGATTTCATTTCACTGAACGGTTCCACAGGCGAGGTCTTCGTCGGCCAGGCGAGCACCACCGAAGCCGACCCGAATTCAGGGTCGTTGGCGGAGTTCATGACCTGGGCGGACGAGTTTCGTGGAAGCTTCGGGGTGCGCGCGAATGCGGATATTCCGCGCGATGCGAAGGTCGCGCGCAAGTTCGGAGCTGAAGGCATCGGCTTGTGCCGCACGGAACATATGTTCTTCGCCGAAGACCGCATCCCACACATGCAGGCGATGATTCTGACGCGCGATGAAAAGAGCCGCAGGAAGGCGCTGCTGAAGCTGCTGCCGATGCAGCGCTCGGACTTCGCGGGGCTGTTCAAAGCAATGGACGGGTTCCCGGTTGTGATCCGCACGCTCGATCCGCCGCTTCATGAATTTCTTCCGAAGCGGGAGAACCTGATGGTGGATTTGGCAAAGCTGCCTTCCGCTTCTCTGATGGATAAGAAGGAGATGTCGAAGCGCTACAATCTTCCGGTGCCGGAGCTGAAGAAGCAACTGCCGGAACTGCTGAAGCGCGTGGAAGAACTGCATGAGTTCAACCCGATGCTGGGACATCGCGGCTGCCGTCTGGGCGTAACGTATCCGGAGATTACGGAGATGCAGGCGCGGGCGATCTTCGAAGCGGCCGTCCTGGTGGCAAAGAAGGGCATCAAAGTGATTCCCGAAGTGATGATTCCGTTGATCGGATCTGTCGAGGAGTTGGATAACCAGAAGAAAATCGTGGTGAAGGTGGCGGAAGAGGTTCTGGCGAAGGCCGGGATGAGCGATCTGAAATACATGGTCGGTACGATGATCGAGATTCCACGCGCCGCTCTGACGGCGGACAAAGTGGCGAAATCGGCCGAGTTCTTCAGCTTCGGCACCAACGACTTGACGCAGACCACGATGGGATTATCCCGCGATGATTACACGCATTTTCAGGACGACTACCAAAAAGCCAAGATCTTCAAAGCCGACCCGTTCGCGGTGCTGGACCAGGAAGGCGTGGGCAAGCTGGTGGAGATGGCGGTGAAGCTCGGCCGGCAAACCAACAAAGACCTGGAAGTGGGCATCTGCGGCGAGCATGGAGGTGAGCCGAGTTCGGTTCAGTTCTGCTACCGGATCGGGATGAATTATGTCTCGTGCTCGCCGTACCGCGTGCCGATTGCAAGGCTGGCCGCGGCGCAGGCGGCGATCGAGGGCGATAAGAGCGAGATGAACCGGACGGCTTAAGCGGCGTTCCGCGGACCGGCATCGAGTTGGCGCCGGTCCGTTTCGCTAGTCAGGCATTTCATCGATGCTGCGGGGTTCTCTAACAGGACTCCCATTCTGTTCACGGCGCAATTTCCCGAGCACTTCATAGGCTTGGATGCGGGCTCGCATAATGGAACCGAGCGGGCGATGAGCCGCCAGGCTGTGCGCCGGGCAAAACGAGAGACCGTCCTCGACAAAAGATTGCCGGGCCGGACTGTAGGCGTCCTGAACGGGGAAGGTCATATGCGCGACAGGCTGGTATGGGCTCTCATCTTCCGGCCATTCCTTATTCGCATTCTCCACCGGCATCCGGTCCAAATCCGTGCAGAGCTGGATTGCGACTTCGAACTCCGCGGGATTGCGCTGGAAAAATTCAGTCACAGCGGTACGCAGGCCATCGTAATCCCGCGGGTCGAACTTCTGTTCTTTGAGCGCGGTCAGCGCGGGGCTAACGGGCGTGACACTCAGCTTCGCGATGTAATCGCCGTACCGGATGGGCACTTGGCTGAAGTATGCCTCTCCCAGGGGGTGAAGGAAGGGATGACCGAAGAAATCAAGGGTAGCGCTGTTGGCGCCGACCGCATTGAGCGCTTCGTTTGTTACGCGCGATACAGCGGAAACGGCTCCTTTGACCACCTCGGGCAATCGTGGAGCCGTCGTTTCGACGGGCGCGAGCTGGGCGAGAAACGTCTTTGTCCCGAGCGCATTGAAAACTTTTCCGGTGTCGAGAACGAAATCCTGCGTGAGTTCGCCCTCGTGCACCGGGAGCTTGGGTCCTTCCACACCGAGCACTTTGAAGGAGAAGCCGCGAGGCGCCGAGACTCTACGGTCATCGTCAAGAGCTCCAGGAAGGTGTGAGAGCCTTGCGATTACGCCGTAACTCCTGGCTGTGGCAAACAGTCCCTGGCCCAGAAAATCAGGTAGACCTTCGAGTACCTGGAGTTCACCCCGCAACAGGCCGTGCGCCTTGGCGTGAGAGGTTCGAACCGACTTGCCATAGTCTTTGCGGGTGAGTTGCCCGCCCTTTTCCATCGCTTGAATAATCTTATCGATGGTTTCCTGTTCGCCGGATTCGATCTCCTCGACGCCGTCGCTGAAGAGAACGTAGCTGCTTGTTGTGGTAGTCATAGAAATTTGGGCGGTGTACGAATCCCGAATACTCGCACGAGTATCTCTCAGTGATACTTTGGTCAACGGTTCGAACCGCACAATCTCGGTTGGCACCGTACGGTTGAATACCGCGTCACGTCTCCAGGAGCTTCCGAAAAAGTGCAATGTGCAGAAATATAAAGAACCTTTTCAACTTCGATCCACCCGTCACAGACGAAGAGATTCGAGATGCCTCGCTTCAATTCGTGAGGAAGATCAGTGGTTCTCATAAGCCATCCAAGGCCAATGAGAGCTCGTTTCTGGCTGCAGTCAATGAGATTGCCAGAATTTCGAACCGTCTTCTCCACTCGCTTGAAACGGGCTCGGCTCCGAAGAACCGGGAACAAAAAAAAAAGCGCCGGGCTCTGCAAAGAGAGCACGGCGCAGCGTTAGATCGTCTGAGATCTAAGGTTTAGATCACCAGATTGGGTGTTTCCATAGACACACCCTGTTGCAGCGCCCGGCCGACCCCTTCCCCATACGCCGGGTCGGCTTTGCGGCAATTTTCGATGTGGCGCATTTGTACCTCTCTCGAAGCGCCCCCAACCGACCGGGCTGTGTTTTCGAAAAGGATCTGCTGTTGCTGCGGGGTCATGAGACGGAAAAGATTACCGGGCTGCGAGTAGTAATCCTCATCGACGCGATGGTTCCAGCGATCGGCGGCGCCTTCGAGGGCAAGCGGCGGCTCAGAGAAATCCGGCTGCTCCTGCCACTCGCCTTTGCTGTTCGGTTCGTACCCGAGCGTAGCGCCATGATTGCCGTCAACGCGCATCGCTCCATCGCGGTGGTAACTATGGAACGGGCACTTCGGCGCGTTCACGGGAATTTGATGATGGTTGACACCGAGACGATACCGCTGGGCGTCACCGTACGAGAACAAGCGAGACTGCAGCATCTTGTCCGGCGAGAAGCTGATGCCGGGCACAACGTTGGCCGGTGAAAAAGCCGCCTGTTCCACTTCGGCGAAGTAATTCTCCGGGTTGCGGTTCAATTCCAGCACGCCGACTTCAATCAGCGGGTAGTCTTTGTGCGGCCACACCTTCGTGAGATCGAACGGGTTTAGGTGGTAAGAGCCCGCTTCTTTTTCGGGCATGATCTGGACGAACAGTTTCCAGCAAGGGAAGTTCTTATCTTCAATATTGTCGAACAGATCGCGCTGGGCACTTTCGCGGTCGCGTCCGACGATGTCCGCTGCTTCCGCATCGGTGTAGTTCTCGATACCCTGCAGAGTTTTGAAAGTGAATTTGACCCAATACCGCTCATTATTGCCGCTGATGAAGCTGAACGTGTGGCTGCCGAAACCATGCATGTTCCGGTAGGAGCGCGGCAGGCCGCGGTCGCTCATGACGATGGTGACCTGGTGCAGAGCTTCGGGAAGCGAAGTCCAAAAATCCCAATTGTTCTGGGCGCTACGCATGTTGGTTTTCGGATCGCGCTTAACGGCGTGATTCAGGTCCGGGAATTTCAGGGGATCACGAAAGAAGAACACGGGGGTGTTGTTGCCCACCAGATCCCAATTGCCTTCTTCGGTGTAAAACTTGAGCGCGAAGCCACGAATATCACGTTCCGCGTCCGCCGCGCCGCGCTCACCGGCTACGGTTGAAAAGCGCGCGAACACATCCGTTTTCTTGCCGATATTCGAAAACAGCTTGGCCCGAGTGTATTTTGTGATGTCGTGGGTGACGGTAAAGGCGCCATAAGCGCCTGAGCCTTTGGCGTGCATCCGGCGTTCCGGGATGACCTCACGGTCGAAATGCGCCAACTTCTCCAGATGCCAAACATCCTGCAGTAATACCGGTCCGCGCGGTCCGGCTGTTTGCGTATTCTGATTGTCGGGAACGGGCGCGCCCGCCGCGGTGGTTAGCTTCTTGTCCATAGATCCTCCAATGGGATATGTGCTTTCCCCCGATCATAGTGCCGATCCGGATTGTGAACCAGAGCAGGCGAGCTATCATTCCTATAGCGAATCGTTATAGGTCCTGAAAGTGGAACTTCATCAGCTTCGATACTTCTGCGCAGTGGCGCGCGCGGGCAGTTTCACGCGCGCCGCGGACCAGGAGAAACTGGCTCAACCGACGTTATCGCACCAGATTCATAAACTGGAAGGGGAACTGGGAGTACCCCTCTTTGAACGGCTGGGCCGCACGGTAAGGCTGACCAAATTCGGTGAAGACCTTCTGCCCCGCGCACGGCAGATTCTTCGGGGTATCGAAGACGCTCAGATGTCGCTCGGCGCGCTGGAAGATGGAGTTCGCGGACGGATCAAAGTTGGCGCGATTCCGACGATCATGCCCTATTTTCTGGCTCCCCGCGTAAGTGAATTCAATACCCGGTATCCGGAGGTGGAGTTGCGGTTGACAGAAGACGTCACCTCCCGGCTGGTGGAGGGTTTGCAGGCCGGGGAGATGGATGTGGTGGTGGCCAGCCTGCCGGTTTCCAATCCGGATATTGTTTGCAGCGAGTTGTTTCGCGAACCGATATTACTTGCCGTTTCACCTAACCACCATCTGGCCAACGCGGAATCGGTCGACATGGCGGAGGTGCGAAACGAGCGTCTGGTGCTGTTAAAAGAGGGTCACTGCTTCCGTGATCAAGTGCTGGCCGCGTGCACGCGTTCCAGCGCGCAATTTGAATCGGTGTTCGAGAGTGACCAATTTTCGAGTATCTTTCCGCTGGTGGCATCGGGCTTCGGCCTGAGCCTTGTCCCCGCAATGGCCGGAGCATTCGCGGCCGGCTGCATGCTGATCCCGCTGAAACGGTCAGGCGTGCGCCGCATCGGCTTTCTTCGGAACCGCCGCTCTTTCCACAGCAAAGCGGCTAAAGCGTTTACGGCGTGGCTTCGTGAGCAGGCCAAGAACGCCAGTTCCGTTTAGGTTATCCGGCGCACTCGCCGCGGCCCAGTTTCAGCGAGAAGGCATCTTCATCGCCCCAATCCTGGTAGATTTCCGGGAAAAGCTCGGGCGGTTTCGCCAAGTCCGCAGTCATTTCCTTAAAG
>JALYXI010000411.1 GCA_030947245.1 Acidobacteriota bacterium | reverse complement strand
CATCGACGTGGATCCAACTCATCCACTGCCGCCCATCCCCCGTTCTGCCGCCCAGAAACGAGCGGAATGCCGGAAGCATCGCTGCCAGCGCCCCACCTTCACGCCCGAGCACTACGCCAATTCGCAGCTTGACCACGCGCATCCCCAGATCCGCGGCACGGTCCGCTTCCCGTTCCCAGTCGCGGCATACATCCGCTAGAAATCCAGCGCCGGGCCCGGAATCCTCACGCAACTCCTCTTCCCCGCGCGAGCCGTAAAAGCCGATTGCCGATGCACAGACCAGTACTTTGGGCCGCTGCCGAACCTTGGTCAGCGCGTCAACCAGGCGTTTGGTCCCCAAAACCCGGCTGTCGCGAATCTTCTGTTTCACCTCCGCCGTCCAACGCTGCGCCACCGGCTCTCCGGCCAAATGGATCACCGCGTCATAATCGGTCAGGCTTTCTTCGGCGGGCTCCGCTCCGAGCGGATCCCAGAAGAACGCGCCCACGGCAGTCCGGGTTTCCCCGCCCGGTTCGCGGCTCCAAACGGCGACATAATGACGGTCCCGGAGCAGCGAGTCCACTACACGCCGGCCGATGAAGCCGCGCCCGCCCGACACAATGCATTTCATAGCCGCGTCACGTCCTTTCCCGTCCGTTCCATGGCCGCGATCTCTTCGATATAAGCATTGATGTTGGTTTTCCGCCTCATCCCATCGAAACTCATGTAGCGCATTTGCCCAAAGATGGGACGCTCACCCCATGGACGATCATGTAACCCGAAGCACCACAAAATGTTCGTATAGGTGTTTGGGTCCCGGCCGTCCAGGCAGTACCGGTCATGGAGGTAAATCATCAGTTTCAGAGCTTCCTCATACGTCCGCGTCCATTCAATGATCTTCTTGCCCCAATACATCCGGTAATAGCCGTGCACTTTGCCGCGGAGAAGCATCTCTTTCTGGGTGGCATTCCAGAGCGGATCGTAGGTTTCGCCCCGCTCCAGTTGTTCGGGCGTGAAGACGGGGTCGCGCTTGTCGTTAGCGTGCTTTTTCATGTTTTTCAGGCACCATTCCGGCAGCGCTGAGAGCGATTGAACGTCCGGTGTGAACCGCGCGAAATTGAACGCCAGCTCGCGACGGACAATTAGCTCTTCCAGGAACTCATTGGCAACCAGATGGTGCTCGTCCGCGTGTTCCTGGGCGCGTAAGGCTACCTGCAAGCTGGAGATCATCCCGAAATGGAGGTACGGGCTCAGGTTCGAAGTGGAATGCTTGCTGGGCTCGTTCCGGTCTTTGGCGTAGGTTCGCAGATTGGTTTCGAGGAAATGCTCCAGTAGCCGCTCCGCTTCGTCCTGCCCGCCGCGGAAGCTCAACGAAGGCGGAACGGAATGGTCGATCTCGCAAGCCGCCACAAGTTCCGCCACGTTCTTCGCTGTCACCGGAACGTGCCATTCCGGGTATCCGGCCCGCCAAACGTGAGCCAGTTTTACTTCGTTCAGAGGCCTCAGATACTCCGGCAGCATTTTGTGAATGCGCGGCCGGATGGTGTACGCGCCATAATTGCGTTTCTCATGCCGGTTCATCGGCACAATGCAGCTTGCATCGACGGCATGATAGGCCACGCCGATCTTTTCCGGGACTCTCGCATTGTGAATCGCGGCGAGGAAGACAGGATAATCGTCCGTCACCACCAGGGCCGCTGCCCTTGCGAGCCGGTACAGGACATCGTTCGGATCGCTCCGGCATTTGCGTAAGTAGAAGCAATATCCGATACCGCGCGCCTTCAGCCGCTTCCCCGTACCGGGCGCGCCTTCCAGCACGAAAGTGTGCAGGCGGTCGTTCGCATATGGGTGTGTACATCCCAGGCCCTCATAAACCAACAGCGGCAGCCCCAGCAGATTGGCTTGCTCAGCCGCGTATTCCAGCGCTTGGTTCACCAGAACGCGCCGGTTCATTTGCATCCAATACAGAACATATTGCGCCCCGGCTGTTGCGGGCAAGTTGTTCAACTTGCGAACCCGGTCTTTCACGTCTCTTACAATATCGTTAGACACGATGCGAGCATGGAACCGATGGAAGCTGCTTTTCGGCTACCTGACCGGACAGAAGCGTTTGAACGCTCTTCCCGTCGAGTACATTGTCGAAACCACTGCAAAGTGCAATCTGTATTGTCCGATGTGCCCGCGCGAAACGCACAAGCAGCCCAAGGCGGACATGACCGATGAGATTTTCAATCGTCTGGTGGAGGAATCGGGGTCTTCCGCGGAACACATGATGCTGATTGGATTGGGCGAGCCGTTCATGGATCGCAAAATTTTTGATCGTATCGAATACTGCGAACGGCACAACATTTCAACGCTGCTTTCCACGAACGGAACATTCCTCGATGAAAAGATGTCGCGGCTGCTTCTCGAAACCCCTCTGGAGCATCTGACGCTTTCCTTCGATGGCATGACGAAGGAAAGCTATGAGTTTTATCGCAAGGGCGCGCGCTTTGAAAAGGTGCGTGACAATTTCGTACGGTTTGCGCGGATGAAGCACGAATCGAAGTCGAAGCTGCAACTGGTGGTTCAGATGGTTCGCATGGAGCGAAACCGCGCGGAGGTTCCCGCGTTTCTCGATTTTTGGCGAAACGTGCCGGGCGTGGACCAGGTTCGCGTCAAGGAAGACGAGACCAATCTGTTTAAAATTGGCCACGACGATAAATCCTGGCAACATCGGTGTCATTATCTTTGGCGCGGCCCGATGTACGTAAAGCAGAACGGCGATGTTTATCCC
>JALYXI010000409.1 GCA_030947245.1 Acidobacteriota bacterium | reverse complement strand
GTTTAAGGTGAGGCATTTGCCGTCGCGCACCAGCCATTTCCCCGCGACCATGACATCGGCTACATCGTTCGCTTTCAAAGCGTAAACCAGTTGCGATTCGACGTTGTAGAGCGGGATGGCATTCGGGCCATCGAGCCGGACGGTAATCAGATCGGCCTGCTTCCCGGGCTCCAGTGAGCCGATTTTCGCCTCCAAGCCAAACACCCTGGCTCCGTTGATGGTGGCCATATCGAGAGCCGCGCGCGCGGGCAGCGCCTCGGGATCCATGGTGATCAGCTTCTGCAGCTTTGCGGCAAGGTCCATCTCTTCGAAAAGGTTCAGATCGTTATTGCTGGCAGGACCGTCAGGACCGAGCCCTACGTTGACGCCCGCGGCAAGCAGCTTAGTGACCGGGGCGGCTCCGCTCGCCAATTTCATGTTGCTGGAAGGGCAGTGAGCGATTCCGGTATTCCGAACTTTTAAGATCTGAATGTCGGAGTCAGTCAGCCAAACCGCATGAGCGGCCACGGTGCGTCCGTTGAAAAAGCCAAGCGAATCGAGGTAGGCGGTGGGAGTCGCTCCATGCTGCGCGATGGAATCGTCGAATTCCTTTTTTGTTTCGGAGAGATGGATGATGAGCGGCGCGTGGAAGCGGTTCGCGAGATCGCGGGCGGCCTTCAGCGTTTCCGCGGTGTTGGTATAGATGGCGTGAGGGGCCACGGCGGGCACAACCAGCGGGTCAGAGCCGAAGGTGTCGAGGAACTTCGACGCGCGTTGGAGGGCTTCGGCAGGGGTTTTGGCATCGGCGACGGGGAATCCGATGATCGTTTCGCCGAGAACCCCACGCATTCCCGCCTCTTTCGTCACTTCGGCGGCCACCTCTTCGAAGTAATACATGTCGGTGAAGGTTGTGGTCCCGCCGAGCAGCATTTCCAGGCAGGCCAGGCGCGTGCCCCAGCGGACGAACTCGGGCGTGACGTTGTGGGCTTCAGCGGGAAAGATAAAGTTTTCAAGCCAATCTTGAAGGCCGCGATCGTCGCCGATTCCGCGCAGCAAAGACATGGCCGCATGGGTATGGGTGTTGATCAACCCCGGCGCGATCAGAGCGTCCGGGCGGTCCAGCCGGTGTTTCGGCTGATATCGACGGTTAATCTCCGCGGCAGGGCCGACGGCCTCAATTTTGCCGTTGCGAACCGCGAGTGCGGCGTGTTCCAGGATCCGGTGCTGGGGGTCGGCCGTGACGATATACCGGGCGGTTAGAACCCAGTCCGCCGGCTCAGCTTTGGCGAGCAGGGCGAAGAAAATTAAGCTACAGACAAGACGCATCGAAGGCCCGGGGGAAAAGGGTTCCCAGTTGAAGTGTTTCGGTACTGCCGCTTAAGCTGGCAAGCGTGATCTCGAGATCGCCCGCGAACTCCCACAGGATTTGGCGGCAGGCGCCGCAAGGAGGCGTAAGCTGGGCGGCGCCGGTCACAATCGCGATGCGCCGGAAGTTCCGTGCTCCTTCGGAAACGGCTTTGAAGATCGCGACGCGTTCGGCGCAAAGGGTTAACCCGTAGGTCGCGTTTTCGATGTTGCAGCCCGTGTGAATTCGGCCGTCGCTATCTTCGATCGCGGCGCCGACTGCGAAGCGCGAATAGGGCGCGTGCGCGTTCCGGCGTGCTTCGATGGCGGCGAAAACCAGTTCGTTCATTTAGTGGGAAGGGGGAGGGACGGCGGCGCACACCGAACGCAGCAGTTGGACCAGCAGGCCGCGCGCACGGTTCCCGGTTTCCAGAACTTCCGAGTGATCGAGCTTTTTGCCCGAGAGTCCGCTGGCCAGATTGGTGACGCAACTGATTCCCAGGACTTGCAAGCCCATGTGGTTGGCGGCGATAACTTCCGGCACAGTCGACATTCCGACCAGGTCGGCCCCGATGGTGCGCAGATAGCGAATTTCAGCGGGCGTTTCATAACTCGGCCCGGGCAGGGCGGCGTAAACGCCTTCGGGCAGGTGGATGCCCAGCTTCGCAGCGGCATTTTGGGCGAGGGCGCGGAGTTCCCGCGAGTAGGCTTCCGTCATGTCGGGGAAGCGTGGCCCCAGTGTTTCATCATTGGGGCCGGTAAGTGGGCTCTGGCCCTGGAGGTTGATGTGATCGCAAATCAGGACCAGCGCTCCTTGTGGCATGTGAGCGCCGATGCCGCCCGCGGCGTTGGTGACAATCAGTGTGCGGACGCCGAATGCCCCGAGTGCGCGGACACCAAAGGCGGCGTCGGCGGCTGAATATCCTTCGTACAGATGGACGCGTCCCGCCATAACGGCGATCTGAGTTTGCCCAAGATAACCAAGGATCAGCTTACCCGCATGGCCAACGGCGGTGGATTGAGGAAAGCCTGGAATTTCCGGGTAGGGAATTGTTACAGGATCCATCAGCTCATCGGCGAAGGCGCCGAGTCCGCTGCCCAGGATCACGGCAATCTGGGGGCGGAGATAGGTGCGGGATTGGAGAAACAGGCGAGCCTCGTGAATCACAAGTCTGCCATTACAACAGAATTCCGGCGATACAGGCGGACATGAAATTCGCCATGGAACCGGCGGCGACGGCGCGAAGCCCCAAGCGCGCGAGATCGGGCTTGCGATTGGGGGCGAGGGCGCCGATGCCGCCAATCTGGATCGCGATGGAACTGAGATTGGCGAAACCGCACAAGGCAAAGGTGGAGATGACGACGGACCGCGGATCCATGTGGCCGCGCAGCGTGGCGAGGTCGAGAAACGCGACGAACTCGTTCAGCACCAGCCGGGTACCCAGCAGATTGCCCACCGAAGCGCAATCGTTCCAGGCAACGCCCATCAGCCACGCCAAAGGCGCAAAAACGACGCCGAATATCTGCTGGAGGGAAGCTGGCAACCATGTAAGGAAAGGCAGCGTGTGGAGCCAGCCCAAAATCCCGTTTACCATGGCGATCAGGGCCAGAAACGCAATCAGCATCGCGCCGATATTCAGGGCCAGGTGCAAGCCGTCACCCGCGCCCTGGGCTGCCGCATCGATTACGTTGACGGCTGTTTTCTCCGTGCGGATGTCGACGCGCCCCGCTGTTGCCGGAGTCCCGGTTTCAGGAATGAAGATTTTCGCGAGCATGATGGTGGCCGGAGCGGTCATGATCACCGCGGTCAGCAGATGTTCGATGCTGACATGCGCTATCGCGACATAGGCCACCATGACGGCGCCGGAAACATGCGCCATGCCGCTGACCATGATGGTGAACAGCTCGGATTCGGTAAGGCCGGCGATGAAGGGACGGATCGTGAGCGGGGCTTCCGTCTGACCCATGAAAATGCTGGCTGCCACGTTGAGCGATTCCGCTCCGCTTGCGCCGAATACGCGCTGCATGCCAATCGCCATGGCACGCACCAGGATCTGCATAATTCCGAGGTAATACAGGATCGAGAAAAAGGAAGCGATGAAGATCACAATGGGCAGCACCTGGAACGCGAAGAAGACTCCGCTGCCGGCTTTGATGCTCTGCAAGAACGCGGGGAACGGGCCGACGCCGTTGCCGAGGGGACCGAATACAAACTCGCTGCCTGCGACGGAATAGCCGAGCATTGCGTTCACGCCCTGCCCAATTTTCTGGAACAGTTCGCCAAAGCCGGTTTTTAGGACGATGACCGCAAAAAGAAGTTGTAGGCCCAGACCCCAGACCACAACGCGAAGTCGTATGGCTTTGCGATTCGTGGAAAAGAGCCAGGCGGTGAAAAGAATGGCCGCAACGCCGAGGAGGCCGGTTAGGCGGGACATGCCGGAAGCTTTCGGCTAGCCCACCACTTCCAGTATCAATTCCCGTTCATCCGGTTTGTGGCCCGAAATCTTGAAGGCATCCTCCACCATTTCGGCAGCATCTTCGAGCGTGGATTCCTGAGTGTAATAGAGGCGGCAAAGAACGGCTCCGGCATCCACCTTTTCCCCGGCCTTTACTTCCAGAATCACGCCCACCGCCGGGTCGATTGCGTCGTCCTTCATGTTCCGGCCTGCGCCCATCATAGTGGAAGCGCGTCCAACGTCCTCCGCATTAATGGCACTCACGAACCCGGCGCGGGAGGTCGTAATTTCGCGCATTCCGGTGGCATTCGGAAGCAACTCGAACTTCTCCAGAGCCTGCGGGTTGCCGCCTTGCGCCTCGACCACATCGCGAAACTTCCGGTAGGCCGAGCCGTCCGAAAGCTTCTGTTCCGCAAGTTCGCGGGCTTCTTCGAGGGTTTTGGTCACTTTGCCGAGGAAGATCATGCGGGCGGCGAGTTCCAGGGAAAGCCGCCGGAGGTCTTCCGGACCTTCGTTGTGCAGCGTCTGCGAGACTTCCATTACTTCAAGAGCATTCCCGACAGCATACCCAAGCGGCTGATTCATGTCCGTGATCAGCGCCTGAACTTTCTTGTCCACGCGGCGGCCGATACCCACCATCATCTGGGCCAAACGGCGCGCTTCCACTTGCTTCTTCATGAATGCGCCGGAGCCCACCTTCACATCGAGGACCAGGGCATCGATGCCTTCGGCCAGCTTCTTCGACATAATCGAAGATGCGATGAGAGCGATCGATTCGACCGTACCGGTGACATCACGAAGCGCATACAGCTTTTTGTCGGCCGGAGCAATTTCCTCGGTCTGGCCCATAAAGGAAAGCCCATGCTGGCTTACAGTTGCATGGAATTCTTCAATCGTTAGATCAGTGCGAAAGCCGGGTATGGACTCCAGCTTGTCGAGCGTTCCGCCGGTATGGCCGAGTGCCCGGCCCGAAATCATCGGAACCACAACTCCGGCCGCCGCCGCGATGGGCGCAGAGATCAAACTGGTCTTGTCGCCCACTCCGCCTGTGGAGTGCTTATCGACTTTGACACCCGGAATGCCGGAAAGATCGACTGTGCCGCCCGAGTTGATCATGCTATCGGTAAGCGCGCTCACTTCGCGATCGGTCATGCCTGAAAAACAGGTTGCCATCAGGAATGCCGACATCTGATAGTCCGGAATTTCACCTGACGTGTAACCGTTTATAAGAGATGCGATTTCTTCGGAAGATAGCTCTTCGGCTGCGCGCTTGCGCTGAATCAGGTCAACAGTTCGCATGAAAGAAGACCAGACTAACATCTTAAGCATCTGAAAGTAAAGGAACAGTTGTTTCCCATAAGGCCGAATTCCAGACGTTCCAATGCGCTAAAGTGCTGGGGTATGCGCCAATCCGGCACAGTAGCGGCCGTGATCTGTTACTTCCTTTTTCTCACTCACAGGGCCATCGGGTATGACTTCAACCCGGATGACGTTATGATCCTGAACTTTGCCATCTCCCGGCCGCTGCGGCTGAATCTGGAGAGTTGCGTCCTGTTCTGGAATGGCTACATTCGTCCGTTGGGAACTATGTTTTATCTTCTGGTGTACCGGTTCGCGGGTTACTGGGCACTTCCGTTTCGGGTTGCCGCGTTTTGCCTGTTGATCCTCAACCTGGTTCTGCTATACCGTTTTGCGTTGGCGCTCAGCAGAAGCCGGACGATCGCTTTCCTGGTCCTGTTGCTTGGCTGTTTTCACGGCAGCATGTGGGACATTTATTCGAACACCGGAACTATTTATGACCTGCTGTGCCAGACGTTCAGCTTGATCGCCTTCACGGCGTGGGTCCAGGCTGCGCGGCCTGCAGGGTGGCGGGCCCTCGCCGCCGTCACGTTGGCGGCTGTAGCAGCAGTGGAATCGAAAGAGATGGGCGCTATGGTTCCTTCGGTTCTGCTGGCCTACGAGTTGATTTTTCGAAAGCGCCCAATCGAAGTCCGGGGCTTGGTTCTGACCGCAATCGTGGCCATCGTTTTCGTTCTAAGCCGCTTTGTGCAGCAGACGGCGGTCACGGGCAACCCGGCGTTCACTCCCGTGGTGTCCGTTTCGCACTACCTGATGACGACCAAAATTTATCTCAACTTCCTGTTCTTCGGCGCGAAATTGGGGGAGCCGGGGGCGGTTGCGGTGCTGATGAGCGCTGCTGCTTTAGCGGTGGTGCTG
>JALYXI010000404.1 GCA_030947245.1 Acidobacteriota bacterium | reverse complement strand
GGGGGGTTCTTGCGATACACAGTTCTGCTGCTTTGCTTGCCGGCCGTGCTTGCGGCCCAGACTACTTCATCGGCGCTTTCCGGTACCGTTGAAGATGCCTCAGGCGCCGTACTTGCCGGGCTTACCGTCACCTTGACCGGGGAGGGGAATGGATTTGTCCGGACCGCTGCCACTTCGAAGGAAGGCTTCTTCTCCTTCCCGGATCTAACGGCAGCGCGCTTTACGCTGACGATCGATGCGCCTGGTTTCAAGCATTACCGTGAAGTGGGAATTGCGCTCGATTCCAGCGAGCAGCGCTCCTTAGGGCAGATTTACTTGCAGTTGGGGCAGGCAACAGAATCCGTAACCGTCGTCGCGAACGCGGCCAGCGTAAATCTGGCGTCCGGGGAGCGTTCGGGCACGCTTGACAGTACGCAACTGGAGCACTTGGCCCTGAAAGGACGGGACGTATTCGACGCAATCAGCTTAATGCCGGGTGTGGTGGATACCAGCGATGGGCGGGATGCCCCCGGGCCCACGAGCATCGGCAACATTTATATTCTCGGCGGTAGAAACGATTCGAAGAACATGACGATCGACGGGGTGACCAACCTGGATAGCGGCTCCAATACCTCAGTGCACAGTATGCCGTCGATGGATTCGATTGCCGAGGTGAAGGTGCTGATGTCGGCTTACTCGGCTGAATCCGGGCGGAACCCCAGTTCCATTAACATCATTACGAAGGGTGGCGGGAATACCTTTCACGGATCAGCGGGCTGGTATTTTCGTAACGAAGATCTGAACGCCAACGATTACTTCAATAACATCGCAGGGCGGCCGCGGACTCCTTACCGCTACAACATCGCGAGCTATAGCGTAGGGGGCCCGGTAGTTCTTCCTAAGTTGATGCGCGGCAAGCACCGGTTGTTCTTCTTTTTCAACCAGGAGTTCCAGCGTCAAGTGGTGCAGTACGGGACCAAGACGGTTACAGTTCCAACCGCGCTGGAGCGGCAAGGGAATTTCTCGCAATCCTACAATACGAACTGCAGCCCCATCACCTTAAAAGACCCGCTCAACGGTCAAAAACAGTTCGCGGGAAACATAATCCCCGCTTCCCGGCTCACCGCAACCGGGCAGGCGATTCTCAATATCTTCCCGCTGCCAAATTACCAGGACGCCAATCCCTCGCGGGCTTGCAATTACAACTACTTCTCATCGCTGGCGGGAGCTTACCCGCGGCGAACGGAAACGGCCCGGCTGGATTTTTCGCCCAGAGACAACTGGCAGGTGTATGTCAGTGTCAGCAACAATGCCGACCGCCAGAACACTCCCTATACCACTTGGGTTACGGGGTCTTTGAATTTTCCATTGACGCCTATCGTGTTCCAGGAGCCGGGGCGGCTGGCGACTCTGCATTCGACCAATGTAATTACTCCATCGCTTTTCAATGAGGTATCGGTGGCGGTAAGCCAGAACACTTTGACCTTCACGCCTTTCGATGTAAGTAAGGTGGACCGGACTAAATTGGGCATCGATATCCCACAGCGAAACCCAGCCTTGAACCCATTAAATCTGATTCCGAATATGACCTTTGGCGGGATTCAGAACTATGCAAATCCATCGTTGAATAACGGCACCCCGTACTTCAACCAAAACACGATTTATAGCGTGACGGACAACATAAGCAAGATCGAGGGCACGCATACTTTCAAGGTAGGCGTCTATTACGAGCATACCCAGAAAATTCAGAGCGCGAGTCCCCAGACGAGCGGCAGCCTCAGTTTCGGGACCGACGGAAACAACCCGAACGACGCAAACAACGCATACGCCAACGCGCTTTTAGGGAACTTCGACACGTATTCGGAAGCGACGGCGCGTCCTGTGGGAAACTTCCTGTTTACTAATCTGGAATTCTATCTTCAGGACAGCTGGCGAGTGTCGCGCCGGCTATCGCTTGATTGGGAGTGCGCTTCTATCATGACAACCCGCAGTATGAGGCCAATAATCAGCTCGCGAGTTTCGATAGTTCGGCCTTCGACCCCAAAAACGCCGCGGTGCTGCTGCGGCCGGGGTTGTCCGCCTCGGGCGCGAAAGTCGCGGTGGATCCGCTGACGGGCACGAATTATCCGTTTGGTTTAGTGGGATCCTTTGTCCCGGGGATCGGGAACACGGCAAATGGGGATGTACTGGCGGGAAAGAACGGAGTGCCCCGGAGTCTCTATACCGTTGCGCCTTTGTATGCGGCCCCGCGGCTGGGCTTCGCGTGGGACCCGGTAGGGGATGGCAAGACGGCTTTACGCGGAGGCGCCGGAATCTACTTCGACCGGATCGAGGGCAACCCGATTATGGGACAGATCGGGAATCCGCCATTGATTTTTTCGCCAGTCCAATACTATGGATCGTTTGCGGATATTCAATCGAGCCTAAGCAGCGGCTTACTGGCTCCGAACGGTAGTGTAACCTCGCTGGCAGGCAAGGGACACCAACAGGCCATCTACAATTTCAGCATGGACGCGCAGCGGCAGTTTGGGCGCTCGGATGTGGTGAGCGTCGGCTATGCGGGCTCAATGGGACGGCATCTGTTGTGGGAGCGGAACATCAATCCTGTACCGCTCGGCTCCAATTTCCTGGGACTGAATCCACAGAACCACGATCCGGCGGGAAGCGCGACCACGGTGCTGGCGCCAAACTTCCTGCGGCCTTTTCAAGGCGCAGGCGACATTCTGCTCTATGAGTTTGCGGGGACGTCGAATTACAACGGATTTCTGGCGAGTTACTCCCACCGGTTCGGCGCCACAAGGAACGCGAACCTTTCTTACACGTTCAGCAAGGTTCTTGATGAGGCGGACGCCTACGGCAGCCAAGTGGACGCATTCATAAGTCCGCGGGCGCGCAATTATGGGCCGGCCGGATTCGACCGGCGTCAGACGTTTACGGCGAGTTATCACTGTTTGCTGCCCAAGCTGGCGGCCGGGACCGGGTGGCGGCTGGCACGCACGGTTGCGAATGGATGGGAAATCTCAGGCGTAACACGAATGTCGACCGGCGGGCCGTTTACGCCGAGTTATAGCCTGATCAATTCCTTGCCGTCGCCCACGGGATCGACTTCGGAGACGGCGCGGGTGCAAGTCATAAATCCAACGGCGCCGGTTGTTGAGCGTTTCAGCCCGCCTACCCAAGGTCCTCCCTATTCGCTTGGCAATTTAGGGAAGAACACGATCACCGGGCCTGGCGTGAATAATTGGGACATCTCGCTGTACCGCTTGGTGAAGTTCACGGAACGGGTAACGGGACAGCTTCGCCTCGAAACGTATAACACCTTCAACCATACCCAGTTCAGCGCGGTCGACCAGACACTGAAGTTCGATTCGACGGGTAAGCAGGTGAATCCGCTATTTGACTTACCGTCCACGAACCGCCCTCCCCGAAGAGTGCAGTTATCCGTTAGGGCGACATTCTAGCAATTCAACCGCCGCGTCTCCCACACCAATACCCTTCAAAGAACGGAATTGCCCCGAAATTGCTACCCTGATCGCACATGCTAGGTCTCAGTTCCCGCGCCGCCCGATATACCTGGACGGCCGCGCTGGTGCTTCTTCTTCTTTACATCGCCTACACCATCCGCGGCACCCTGTTCATTCTCACCATTTCTATTCTTTTCGCATATCTGCTCTACCCGCTTGTTGATTTCCTCAACGGCCACTTGCCCAGCCGTTCCCGCGCTCCCGCACTCGCCATCGTGTACCTTACCCTGATCGGCCTGCTGGTTTTGCTCGGCGTGGAGGTCGGCTCCCGAGCAGCCGAACAGGCGGCGTCGTTATCCCAGCGCGCCCCGGAGTTCCTGGACAAAATGAAGCAACAGCCGCCCGCGATCACCCTCCCGAACGCTGTGCATTCCTTCCAGCAAACCGCCATTACCGCGCTGCAAACGTACGTCTACAGGCATTACAGCGAGTGGGCAGCCGTTCTTCCCAAAGCCACTTTCGAAGTGTTGAAAGCTTCCACCGATCTGATTTATCTGATCATCATCCCTGTGCTCAGCTTCTTCATCCTGAAGGACGGCCGCACCATGCGCGATGAGCTGCTCGGAATCGTCGACCCGGGCCGCGCGCGCGAACTCATTGATGAGATCCTGGCCGACGTGCATGTCATGCTGCTCCAGTACATGCGCGCGCTCTTGTCTCTTTGCAGTATCACGTTTGTCACCTTCTCCATTGTGCTCAAGTTGTTAGGCGTTCCATATTCCATACTCCTCGCCTCCATCGCGTTTCCTCTCGAATTCATCCCTCTTATCGGGCCGCTGATCGCCGCCGTCGTCATCATCGCGGTTGCCCTGCTCACCGGGTATCCTCATGTCCTCTGGATTGTTCTCTTTCTGGGCGCCTACCGCATGATGCAGGATTACGTAGTCTCCCCGCGGCTTATGAGTTCCGGTGTCGAACTTCATCCCATGCTCGTCATCCTCGGTGTCTTCGCGGGCGGCGAGATCGCCGGCATTGCAGGCACCTTTCTTTCCGTCCCGGTCCTGGCACTCCTTCGCGTGGTCTACCACCGCATCCGCGTTTGGCAGCTTGCCACGCGCCAAACCGAACTGGTCCGATGATCCGCTGGGCGATTTTCTTCTTCGCCCTTCCATGTCCGGCCCACATGATGAGCATGAGTTCCGGCGATGCCTTGATTTCCGGCAATACCCTCACATACACCCTCAGCATGCCGCTGTATGAGATTGCGCATACCGCGCATCCGGAGGACGCCCTGCTCTCTCATATCGAATTCCGCGCGAATGGCCAAGTTGCCCGCGCGATCACAGGTTCCTGTCATCGGGACCCGGCGCGCGACACCTATTTCTGCCGAGCCACTTACGAGTTCCCCGCGCCAGTGGAAACCCTCGATGTCACCTGCACCTTCCCGGCAGTGACGGTTCCTAACCACGTTCACCTGCTTCGCGCCGAAACGGAGGGCGGCAAGCACGATCAGGCAATCTTCGATTACACTTTCACCCACGCCACACTGCGCTTCCGCCCTCCTACTGCAACCGAAATCGGCGCAACCGAGCTGGCCGGAGGAGCGAAACAAGCCGCCAGCGGATTGCTCCTCCTCCTCACACTCGCTCTAGCCGCGCGCACGCCCCGCGAACTCACCGCGCTGACCGCGCTGTTCCTGGCAGGCGAGTTTCTTGGCAGCTTCCTTTCCTGGTCTCCCGCTTCCAAATTCCTCGAATGCGCCGCCGCACTCACGGCAGCCTACTTGGCAGTCGAAATTCTACTCTTCCCGCGAGGCCACCGCTGGCCGGTTGCCCTGGTCCTCGGCTTCGTCCCAGGGCTTATCCTCCACCAATTTCTTTTCGAATCCGGCTACACCCGGTTGTGGACTTTCACCGGCAGCGCCCTCGCCACTCTCATCGTTGTTGCCGCAACCGGATTCCTCTGCCTGCGCTTCCGGCACTACCTGCGGATTCCCGTCTCGCTGCTCTTGCTCACCACCCTCACTTGGTTTACCGTCGTCCTGATACGTTGATTCCGGCCTCGCTCATCGTACCGGAGGTTCACTTGCCAGAAGCGTTAGCGCCTCGATCACCCTTGACCGTTGCGCAGGATCCAGCAAAAGATAAGAGCGGTCGCCGTCGCCTGGTTCGAACCGCGTAGCCCCGTCTTTGTCCACTCGCACCTGTCCCGGCACAGACTTCCCGAAGTACCCGCGGCTTCCCCGTACTGCCTCCAACACCGCGGTTAAATCCCAAGTGGGCCGGTTGTAAGGCATCTTGCCATAGGCACGGTAGGAGGCAGCCACCGGATGCCAGTCCGCGTAAGCAAAGTCTATCTCGATGCTTTCCGCCGGATAGAATAACTCACGGCCAATCTCAAACCCGCTCAACACAACCGGCGAAGGCCAGCGTTCAAAAACGATCTGCGCCGCCGCGGCGTCCAGCTTCACGTTGTACTCGGGCTTGCCTCCTGAAAAATCCCCGGCCATTGCCGAAAGCAGCGCCACTTTCTCCCGAACCAACTCCATCCCGCTCTTGGGCGAGATCGCATCCGCGGAAGATTCAAGAAGCGCCGCGAGGTTCGTGCTGAACCCCACTTGCACAATCACCACCTTCTCCGTGCTTTCCGCAAGCAGCCGCCGCAGGAGATTTACCGAGGGCTCCGCGCCGGCTTTCAGCGATCCGTTGTCTCCATAAGAAGCTGGAGCGGTCTTCAGTACGGCGCTCAAATACTTGTCCATGGCTCCGCCTTCCAAACTCCGAACCGCTGCGCCTACCGGAAGCGCAGCCCGCCCATAAAACCGGTTCACCAGCCGGATAAAAGGAACTGCCGCCGGATTCGCATTCGTCAATGTAACGCCGATTAACCGGCACTCGCCCCTGTCGCTGAGCGTGTGGAGCATAGCCAGCGCGAGTGCGTCGTCGACATCGTTGCCCATGTCGGTATCGAAGATAATCGGCATCTTGCCCCAACACACGGAGCCGAACATCAAAACCAACGGAACGATCCTGCCCCTGCCTTGCCTCATATTCTGTCCGCCTCTCCGCGATACACTTATACCGCAACAGCCGCGGCACAGCGTGTTCGAACAAAGGGCTTTCACTTTTCTTATGAGCTCTAGCTCTACCCTCACCAGTCACTCCCGCTTCCCCGCTAAACTGAAGGTTTACAGTGCCAGTCCAATCCCGAGGTGCCCGCCAGTTTTTCGGCCGCAAGGGCGCTCTTTCCCAGTGGCACCCAAATTTTGAGTACCGCGCGGGACAGGTCGAAATGGCCGAAGCCGTCGAAGGCGCGCTCGCCGAACGCAAGCACCTTATTGTCGAAGCGGGCACTGGCACGGGCAAAACCCTCGCTTATCTCGTTCCCGCGCTGCTCTCCGGCAACCGCGTCGTCGTGTCTACCGGAACCAAGAATCTTCAAGAACAGCTTTTCTACAAAGATATTCCCTTCCTGCAACAGCACTTCGACCGCCCCCTCCAAGTCAGCTACATGAAAGGCCGCGGCAACTATGCCTGCCGCCAAAAGATATATGATGCCGAACGTGAAGCCGTGCTCACCGGTCTCAGCGAAGTCGCCGACTTCCAAATCATTCAGAACTGGGAGAAGACCACGGAATACGGCGATCGCGCCGAGATCAAAACAATCCCCGAACATTCCACCGCCTGGGCCCGCATCGACGCCCGCCGCGATCTCTGCTCCGGCCAAAAGTGCCCACAGTTCGAACGCTGCTTCATCACCAAAATGCACCAGCGCGCCGCCGAAAGTGACATCCTCATCGTCAACCACCACCTCTTCTTCGCCGACCTTGCCCTCAAAGACGAGGAGTTCGCCGGTATTCTCCCCGAGTACTGGGCCGTCATCTTCGATGAAGCGCACGAAATCGAAGACATCGCCGGCCAATATTTCGGCGTCACTCTTTCCAGCTATCAAATTGCGGAACTCCGCCGCGATGTTGGCGTGGTTTCCCGCCTACGCCAATTCGGCAGCCCCGAACTTGATCGCATTCTGGAGCGTCTCGAAGAGTTAGCCGACGATTTCTTCGAATCCCTCCCCGGAGTGGAAGGCCGCGCCGCTTTCTCCGCCCGGGACTCCTTCCGCAATGAAGAATACTCGGACCTCCTGGGCGCAATCGAACTCGTCTCTCTCTCCCTCCAACTGATTAAGGACGCCCCCGAAGACGCCATACCCCTCTTTCGCCGCGCCAGGGAAATCCATCAAAGCCTGAAGTTCCTCCTCGAATCCACCGACCCCACCTACGTCTATTGGATGGAAAAACGCGGCCGCGGCGCCTTCCTCCAAGCCACCCCGATCGATGTTTCCGGCATCCTCGCCGCCCGCCTCTTCGAAAAGCTCGATTGCGTCATCCTCACTTCCGCTACCCTCGCGGTTGCGGGCGATTTCTCCTTCATCCAGAAACGCCTCGGTCTGGAAAGCTCACGCACCCTCATCGTCCCCGGCCATTTCGATTACGCCAGGCAAGCGCTCCTCTACATCCCCCAGCACCTTCCCGACCCGCGGGACGCCGCCTTCCCCAAACTCGCCAGCGAAGAGATCGTCCGGCTTCTTGAACTCTCTCGCGGCCGCGCCTTTGTCCTCTTCACCAGCTATTCGCAAATGCGCCTGGTCTATGACCGCGTATCGCTCGCTATCGAATACCCCACCCTGCTCCAGGGAACCGGCCCCCGCACCGCTCTCCTCGAAGAGTTCAAGGCGACGCCCAATTGCGTCCTCTTCGCCACTTCTTCCTTCTGGCAAGGCGTCGACGTACAGGGCGATCAGCTCAGTTGCGTCATCATCGATCGCCTTCCTTTCGCCGTCCCCAGCGACCCCGTGGTCGAGGCTAGGATCCGCAACGTCCGGGAGTCCGGCGGTAACCCATTCTTCGATTACCAGATCCCTCAAGCCGCCATCGCCCTGAAGCAAGGCTTCGGGCGATTGATCCGCAGCCGCCAGGACCGGGGCCTTCTTTCGCTCCTCGACCGCCGCATCACTCATACCCGCTACGGCCAGATCTTCTTCGACAGCCTCCCCGATTACGCCTTCACGACTAAACTGAAAGAAGTAGAAACGTTTTTTGCCGAATCATGTTCGAAGTCAGCATAGACGAAGTCTTTCCCGCCGGTCACGCCCTGCGCAACTACCACGGCAAGTGCGAAAACGTGCACGGCCATAACTACCGCGTGCGTGTCACCGCCGCCGGGCCGTCGCTTGATGGCACAGGCCTACTGGTCGATTTCGCCGAACTCAAAAGGCTGGTCCGCGCGGTCAAGGAGCGTCTCGACCACCAGTTCCTGAACGATCTTCCTCCCTTTGATGAAATCAATCCTTCCGCTGAAAACATCGCCAAACATTTTTATGACGAAATCAAGCCCGCCCTTTCCCAATTAACTGAAGTTAAAATCTGGGAAACCGACGTGTCCTGCGCCACTTACCGCCCTTAAGGCTCACTCTGGCCAGTGCCAAAGACCACAACGGCAGAGCACCTTTTCAGGCATCTCGCACGAACGCTCACCCACGCTTTGTTACGCTTGATTTGCATCATGGGGAAACGAATACCGGCAGGCGCACTTTCTCTGCTCGCGCCTTATTTCCTGGGTGCGCAGACTGCCGGCAATGGCCAACTGCAATTACGAACTGGCGATGAGATCTACCGGGAGGCTTGCATCGGCTGCCACGGTTCCCATGGCGAAGGCCAGCCGAAGGTGATTGTCGGATTCGATCCTCCGAAAACCATGCCGGACTTCACCAAGTGCGATCAGACCACGCCCGAGTACAACCGCGATTACAAGGCTGTAATTCGGGATGGCGGGCCCGAACGCTCTTTTTCACAAATCATGCCTTCGTTTCGGGACGCGTTGACAGCGGAACAAATAGACATGGTGGTTCAGACTTTGCGTGGTTTCTGCAAAGAAAAGGGGTGGCCGCGCGGAGAGATGAATTTTCCGCTCGCTCTGGTGACCGAGAAAGCCTTCCCCGAGGACGAAACACTGATCAGAACCGGTTTGAACGTGCAGGGCGCTCCGGGAGTCAGCAACGAGTTGGCGTTTGAAAAACGCTACGGGAAGAAAAACCAGCTCGAGGTGGCCATCCCGTTCAGCTTCGATCATTCCGGTTCAGGATGGTTGGGCGGTGTGGGCGATATCGCAATTGGATGGAAGCGCGTCCTGTACTCTAACGTGGGCACAGGGACGATCCTGGGCGTGCAAGGTGAAGTGGTTCTCCCCACCGGGAATCGCGCCCGTGGTTTCGGATCGGGCGCCACCACCTTCGGAACCTTTGCGGCATTCGGGCAAGCGCTGCCGGGAAACAGTTTCCTCCAAATGCAAGGGGGCGCCGATTTGCCGGTGAACTTGGACAAAGCTCCCCAGTCGGTGTTTCTGAGGACGGCTCTAGGGAAAAGCTTCAGCGACAACCACGGACTCGGCCGGATGTGGTCGCCGATGATCGAGGCGGTAGCTTCACGCGATCTTGTGAATGGCGCTACGACGGACTGGGACCTGGTACCGCAGTTTCAGGTGACGGTAAGCCGGCGCGAGCACATTCGGGCCAATCTGGGGGTGCGCGTTCCTGTGAGGAACACGTCCGGGCGGCCGGTTCAATTGCTTTTGTACTTTCTATGGGATCGCGCGGATGGTGGATTGTTCGAGGGGTGGAGATGAACGTTCGCTTCCTGATTGTGATTTCCATCGCTTGCGGCGCGGTTCAAGCCGCTAAAAGTAGTGGTCATGAAAAACAGGACGCCACATTCCAAACTTCCGACCGGTGTATTGCCTGCCACGTTGGACTGATCACGCCCTCTGGCCAGGATGTTTCGATCGGTACCGACTGGCGTTCAAGCATTATGGCAAACTCTTCTCGCGACCCCTACTGGCAGGCCAGCGTGCGGCGGGAGTCTCTCGACCATCCGGAGTCACGGCGCGCGATCGAAGACGAGTGTTCGGTGTGCCACATGCCGATAACGCGCTACGAGTCGAAAGAGCGCGGCCGCCAAGGCCAGGTTTTCAGCCATCTTCCCCTCGACTCGGACAGTGATAAACAGGCTGCCGATGGTGTCTCATGCTCGGTCTGCCACCAGATCGGCAAAGACAATTTTGGCAAACGCGAGAGTTTCAATGGCGGTTTCGTAATCGACAAGCAGGAGGCCAACGGCGCACGCCCGGAGTACGGCCCCTTTGATATCGAAAAAGGGCAAACCCGAATTATGCAAACGTCTACGGGCGGTTTTCAGCCGAACGACCGGAAGCATATTCAGCAATCGGAACTCTGTGCAACTTGTCACACGCTGTATACGAAGGCCCTCGGACCTGGTGGGAAAGAATTGGGTGAGTTTCCCGAGCAGATGCCTTACCCCGAGTGGCTGCACAGTGATTATCGCGAGAAAGAGAGCTGCCAGTCGTGCCATATGCCAACGGTAAAAGAACCGGTAAGGATTGCTCGTGTGCTGGGAGTGCCGCGCGAGGGTTTAGCCCGGCACGTATTCGTAGCGGCGAACTTTTTCGTGCAGCGCATGCTGAACCGGTATCGGGACGATCTCAGCGTAGTCGCTCAACCCGAAGAGTTAACTGCGGCTGCGGATCGCACCGTGGGCTTTCTGCAATCGAAATCGGCAAAGATATCGATCGGCCCGCTGGAATTGCATGATGGACGGCTGGAGACAAATGTGGCGGTTGAGAACTTAAGCGGGCACAAGCTGCCCACCGCGTATCCGTCCCGGCGAGCGTGGCTGCATATAACATTTCGGGATGGCGCCAACCACGTAATCTTCGAATCGGGCGCGCTGCATCCGGATGGCTCCATCGAAGGCAACGATAACGATGCGGACCCGAAGCGGTTTGAGCCGCATTACAAGGAAATTCGCAGTGCCGATCAAGTCCAGATTTATGAGCCGATTCTTAAAGATCAAAATGGGAACGTCACAACCGCGCTGCTTTCCGCGGTCGGTTACATGAAGGACAACCGATTGCTGCCCCACGGCTTCGACAAAGCAACGGCGGATCCCGACATTGCTGTGCATGGTGAGGCGGCGCGGGACCCGGCATTCACGGATCGCGGTCACAGCGTGCGGTACTCCATCGATGTAAGCGAGGCAAAGGCTCCGTTCCATGCAGAGGCCGAGCTCTGGTACGAACCGATCGGTTTCAGATGGGCAAACAACCTGAAGCCGTACGATGCGCCCGAACCGAAGCGGTTTACCCGTTACTACGATGCGATGGCGAATGGCGCCGCAGTGGTGTTGGTCAAGGCGGAAAGATAAATCAAGGGACCGAATCGTTCTCGCCTAATCGAGACGCGACATTCTTCTTGCGATGTAGCCCATTGCTGTAACCGACATCACTGCAACCAGCGCCATGCCAAGGTCAATCGGACCATCCCCGACAGAATTAGGTTTCGCGAACAAAGGCCGCGCGAAAACAAAGATTGGAAATAGCACGCAGATTTGGACCACAAGCAAGGCGGACGCCAGCCGTGGCGCGAAGGATCGTATGTAAATCGCAAGACCCACAAAAAGCATGAGGACGTTCGCGAAAGATCCTTGGTGGACCAGGGTTGAGCCGGGCGTAAACATGATCAGACACCAGATCGCAATGGATGCGCATGCCATCGCCAATAAGAGGTCCGCGGCGGCAATGGCGCGGCTCGTGCGTTTTCTATTGATCAAGCGTAGGATGAATCCAAGATTTAGAACACCTAGCGAACAGCTTAATAAGAAAAAAGAACTCTCCCACAGAGCGCCCACTTTGCTGTTCCAGCCCGGACCGGTGAAACCCGCCAGCCATGGACCGGTAAACAGCACAGTCACGTTTTCAAGTTTATTGGCGAGAAACTGCGCAGGGCTAAGATGCCGGTAAGCATTGATCACAGAATAAGATAAAGAATGCTTTAAGTCGATCACGCCCGCCAAATGAGCTTTCAGCAGATTATCACCGGGCGGATCATAAAACGTCTGGTACGCTTTCCAGGGTAAGAGGACCAGAACAAATGCCGCAAGGGCCAGCGCACTGGATCTTCTATCGGGAAGCCTTCTCTTGACCACCACGACCAGCAGAATGCCCAGCATGGTAAACCCTACTCCCGGATGGCAAAGGAGACCCAATCCCATGCAAACAGCGCTGCCGATCAACTCTATTCGAGAAAGAGGAGCGATTACCGGGTAGGGGGCAATCAGACGGGGAAACCAGAACGCCATGCTCGCGAAGCAGAATGTCGCGGATAACAACTTAGCCCAAACATAGAAACTGTGAAGCAGGCAAAATTGCGAGAAAATACAGAAGCACAACACCTGGATGATGATCCCGGATTCAATTTGGATTGCCCGGAGAAATATCCAGATACCCGCGATGAAAGTGGCCTGGAGAAAAACGCCAAGAACCTGGTATTGAAGAACAGGCGTACCACCAAAAGATAACGGCAACTCCAAAAGAGTGATCGCGGCCTCGAGCGGTGGACGATCGCTGCTTTGCCAGTATCCAAACAGAGTGGGACGCACTGACTTACCCTGTAGCAGCCTGTCGGCAAACATTTCCGGCAGGATGTTGTCCGGCGGCAATTGGTGCGGCAGGTATCGGACCTGTGCTACCTCCCCCGCTCCCTCGTCGCTGGCGTAAAGGAACCCAAGGGCATTGTAGAAAGCCGCGGCGCTCGTTACTAACAGCAAACAGAGAATCACTTCGCGAATCAATCTCCGGTCCAACCTCTTAACCTCTATTCGCAATCCGTAGACGATCAGAAGGCTTGTCAGGATCGTGAGGAAGGACGCCGCCCTCCCGGTTACTGGACCGATAAGGTAGAACCACAGCAAGCTGTAACTCGCGAGGCCCCCTCCGATGAGGATGGCCGCAACGAGAGTCTGTATTTCTAAACGAACTCGAAAGCGAGCCAGAACGAGACACAACGCCATGCCAGGCGCTAAGAAAAGGGTTTCGGAGTAAAGGAGTAAGGCAGTCCGGTAGGCAGCGCGCGCCAGCGCAAACGCAGCTGTGTCCTGCCCGGCTGAGATCTCCCCGATTCCCATCCAGCAATTCTGGTCCGAACAATGGTCTTGCGCGACGAGCCGCACCTTTCGGCCCTGCCATTCCTTCGGTAGTTCCCAGACATGCATTTTCCAGTCAAATCCTGGATCGATTCTGGAGGAAAGATCTAACTCGCGGCCGTTGTTCTCGTCAACCAAATAGAGCCTCATTCCCGGGAGGCTGAGAAAACCGGATACAAAACAGTGTATGTAACGTGGAGCAAGGAACGGTGTAGTTTTTAAATCGCCTTGGCGCCGATCGTCTCCGGACCACGAAGCGTAATACTTAATTCCCTTTCCCGCTGCGCGAGACCATAACAAATGGGACGGCGCTCCCCCTTCAATGAGCCCACCTGAGGTGATATAGGATATGTCGATTCGGCGGTGTTCCTCTCCGTTGATAATTCTGGTGCCGTACACATTGGCGAACTTAAGAAAGGCAAGAATCAAAAGAATGGCGGCCCCAAACAGCACTGGCCAACGTCTTTGGAAGAAAGCTCGAAACGAGAAATTCATGCGGCGGCGAAAGGAACTTCTACACAGATCTGGATTATCATAGCGCGTATGACTTTTCGGAACGGCGCCGCTTCCCTCCTCCTGCTTCCTTTTATCTCGTCCGGGCAACAATCGAGCATCGCAGTCGAAAATGGCGAGGTGAAGGCGCTCGTCGTTGCGGTTGAGCCGCACGCCAAGACCCGCCTGCATGAGCACAAGGTCAATCGCGTGATGATCTATCTGCAGCCTGGCCGTCAGACTATCGATTATCAGGATGGCCGCCACACCGTTCTGAACTGGAAAGCGGGCGAGGCCAAATGGAGTCCGGCAAGCGGAATGCATATCGCGGAGATCACGACAGACAATCCGGTCACGATTGTTGAGTTGGAACTCAAGAACCCTGGTACCACCGCCACGCCGTTCCACACAGAGCTCGATCCGCTCAAGGTCGACCCCAAACACTACAAATTGGAATTCGAGAACGCTCAAGTCCGCGTCCTTCGGGTAAAGATCGGCCCTCATGAATCAACGCCTTTGCACCGGCACGCAGTGGACCGCGTGGTGACCTATCTGACGGATCAGGATTTCCGCGTGATTCCAGAAACCGGCACGCCTGAGGTCACCCGCCACAAAGCCGGTGAAGTCAGTTGGGGTACTCCTGTCACGCACCGCGAAGAGAATCTGAGCAGTCAGCCAATCGAAGTCCTGGTTACCGAATTCAAAGTCACCGAATTCAAACGCTGACAGCCGGAAACAGAAACTGCAATACCTGCCCCATCCGCGCGCGCCATGCCGCTTCCGTGTGTCCCGCGCCCGGATATTCCCGGTGCTGCAGGTCGATGCCTTCCACCCAGCCCTTCGCCTCCAAGGCATCCCGCATGTGCCGCGTGTCCGCAACGCATCGCTCCCCTTCTTCCAAGCCCATATCGAGCCAGATACGCAAGGGAAGCCGGCCATCGAGCGCCTGAACCCGCCGGAGCATCACCTCGTCATCCCACCACAACGACGGGCTCATAATTGCCAATTTGCCGAACACTTGGGAATAGCGCAGCCCAATCTCAAGGCTCACCAAGCCGCCCAGTGACGACCCGCCTAACCCCGTATTGCCGGGTCCCTTGCGCGTCCTGAACTCCCGGTCAATCATCGGCTTGATCTCGCGGGTCAGCATTTCGCCATATAGTAGGCTCTTGCC
>JALYXI010000400.1 GCA_030947245.1 Acidobacteriota bacterium | reverse complement strand
CCCCCATCAAGTTCTTGCCGGCGAACTCAAGGGCTTCCAGCCTAATCATTGCCGAGGGTGTTCTCTACACCACGACAACGGATTGCAGCGGCAAGGCGGGAGCTGTGTGGTCCGTCGATTTGAACGGAGAAACAAGGCACGTCAATAGCTTCACTCTCAAGGCCGGCAGTGCCACGGGGCCGGGCGGTCTTGCAATAGGGACCAGCGGAACCGTATACGCAACGGGCCAGGGCACGCTGTACGCGCTCTCGCCGAAAGACCTGGGGATGAAGCAATCGTTCAGCGCAGGCGCGGCAGTTCCCGTGGTGTTCAGCTATAAAGAGCGTGAAATGGTTGTGGCTCCGGACGCGAACGGCCGGTTGTGTCTATTGGATGGTAAGCGCCTGGCCGATCCGCTTAGTTGCACGAACGCGGTGGGCGCAGTGTCTGGCGGCCTTTCGAGCTGGCAGGACCCGGACGGAACGCGCTGGGTGCTTGCGCCGGTTTGGGGCCCGGAGAATTCAGGTACTCCGGCCGGCTCGGTAGTGGCCTTTAGACTGGAAGACCAGAGCGGCAAGCCGGTTCTGACGCAAGCGTGGGCATCCCGCGGCATGAACGCGCCGCAGCCACCGGTAATTACCAGCGGTGTCGTTTTTGCCTTGGCGGCGGGAGATAAGACGCACGCCATTCTTTACGCGCTGGACGCAATGACGGGCCAGGAGATCTATTCGACGGGCGATCAGGTGGGCAGCGCTGCCAACCGGAACGGAGTCACACTCGCGAATGGCCGGGTGTACTTCACGACAGTGGACAGTACGCTGTACGCCTTTGGCATTCGCCTGGAGATCTAACGTTATATCTCGATCGGGAATCCGAAGCAGAAGAGCACGTTTCCGCTCACGAAGAAGATATGGCCATTCGCGATTGCCAAGCTGTCCGTAGTTGTGGAGACGTGAGTGGCATTTCCGCTGGAATACAACTGCTTGCCGGTAATTGCATCCATGGCAACCAGCACGCCTTCGGAAAGTGTGAAGACCATTCCGTTCGCGATCACGGGTGAAGCCGGGTTAGGAAGCGCGGTCGAGGTCCAGACTGGATCGTTCGTCTTGTGAAAAGCGCGAATCCCGGTTGGGTTAGGTACGTAGGTCCACTCCAGCCCCGACGCGTCCTTCCAGGTGGCCGAACTGCCGAAGGTCAAATCGAAGTGGGAACTTGCCCGAGGCTTGGCGCCAAGTGTGTTTATATCGAGTGTCCAGGCGGTGGCGGGAAGCAAGGCGGATTTCGGTTTATCACTGCAGGTTAGATTGGTGGTTACCTTAACGGAGCCGTCATCCAAGTTGAGGTTCGATACGTGGGAACCCGGAAGAAGAAAGGCTACTGGAGGCCGAATCTCTACTCCGTCCGTAGGGCGTAATGTATGCAGCAGGCCATCGCTTGTCAGCATATAGATCGGGCGCTTCGGAGAGGATGGGTCGTCGCTCTTCCGCGCGGGAGCGGCGGCAAGCGAGATCGCCGGTGCTGGCGGCGGATCGCCTGAGCAGACCCAGGAAACTGCACTCGTTTCCAGTTTTCGTTGCCAAAAGACCCTGTTCAGATCCGCGTCCACGGCATATATATGACTGGACGCACCTGCCACGAAGACCAGTTCCTTTACTCCGCGGTGAGTGTAAATGGGGCCGAGAGCGACAGGAGCGCTGAGCCGATCTTCGAACTCGCGTTTCCAGAGGAGCTTCACGCCGGGTAAGGTCGCTGGCGTTAGCTCCGTTTCGTGTTTCTGCCATCTGGTACGCTCCGGATCGCCATCGGCGCTCAGCCAATCGGCCGCGACCGCGAAGAGCGGGGTGAGAGCCGCGGCTACCACCAAAGAACGAGACGCCTTCACTTACCGTAGGCGTACAGGAAAGCGGACTGCAGGTTCATGGTCGCCGTCCCCGTGTTGGTCAGAATCAACCGAAGCGTGGTCCCCCCGATTGAGAGCGGGGAGCCCCCGGTGTTCGAGTAGTAGAAGACATCGCCGGTCACCACATCTAAAGAGTTCATAAAGCCGGCATCAGGCACGGACCAGAATGTGGAGATTGCAATATTTTGCGCATCCTTGTTTGCGCTTCGGAACGTGAACGTCAGCGCCGCGAAGGAGGAGTAGTCCAGCGAGGAGTCGAGCGTAAGACTCTGTCCGGCGGGGATGCTGAGATCGCGCCAGGACTCCCAACTGGCGGAGTTGCTCGCGTTCGCGCCGGTAACCGACGGTTTGGCCTTAGTAGCGCCTATTCTAGTTGCGGTCTCATCGTTCGGTTTGACCGCATTCGAAACCTGACCAAAACTCAGGTGAGCAAGAAAGAAAAGGGCGGAAAACGCAAGGATTCTCATGGCTTGAGTTTACACTTTCGACCAATCCACCGTATCCTTGCAGTTGATTACGAAGAGATAGAAGAAGCTGCCAAGAACGGCAAAAATGGCGCAGACCACGAAAGCGTAATAGAACTCGCCGGTTTCGCGAACTACCCAACCGGTGAACCAGGGAGCCAGGATACCGGGGATATTGCCGGTCGCATTGGCGAGACCGGTCCACTTTCCACTGGCGAGCGGGCCGGAAAGCGTCTGCGCCAGCGCCCAATGGTTCGAACTGAAAAAGCCGAATGCGAAGCATCCCGCGCTCAGGAGGATGAGCGAAACGGTCTGCTGTTTCACCATCGCGGCCGGCAGAATCAATGTGGAACAGAGAAGACCCGCGGCTATGAAAGCTTTCCGCACGCGAACGGGCTGGCCGCCACGGGAGATGACGCGGTCCGCCAGCCAGCCGCCGATCGAGGATGCCGCTGCAACGGACCAGAATGGAAGCGAGCCCAGAATGGCCATGTCGGACGGCGAATAGTGGCGTTCGTTCACAAAATAAGAGGGCAGCCAAAGCACGATGAAGTACCAGACATAGTTCGCGCAGAGCAACCCTAGATAGCTGCCCCATGCGGAGCGGACTTTCAGGATTCTGAATATGCCGGGGACCGGGAGGCGATCCTGCAGTTCGACCACCCGGTCTTTGGGCGCCCAGATGAACCACGGGATCAGCCAGATTAAGCTGGCAAAGCCCATGCTCCAGAAGAAGAACCGCCATCCGAGTTTCACCATGAACAGCCCGCCAAGAAGCACCCCGAGAGCGGGGCCCACTTTGGAGCCGGCATCGATGAGCCCGTTAGCCAGTCCGCGATGGTGTTCGGGGAAGTTGGCGGAGATGATCTTCGAGTACGAAGGGTACGCGACGGATTCTCCGATACCCAAGATCAGCCTGAGGAGTAACAGCGCCGCAGCGGTGCTGATTGACCCGGTAATTAGGGTCGCGATTGACCAAACCAGAAATCCCGCTCCGTAAACTTTGTTTACATTGAAGCGGTCCACTAGCCAGCCCGAAAGGATCTGCATAGGTGCATAAGTCCAGAAGAAGGCCGAGAGCAGCTTGCCGAATTCATAAGGATCGAGTTTCAACTCCTTCGAGAGGAGCGGCCCGGCGATGCCCAGGCTGCCCCGGTCGATGTAGTTGATGCAGACGGAAAGGACAAGGAGAGATAAGAAGATCCACTGCGCGCGGTTCATGCGGCTGGGCGCATCGATTGCCATGAGGGTAGCGCCATCTTATCATTCAACTTGCTGAACAAACGCCTGCGTTGGATTGCTGTGGGAGTGTTTGTCCTGTCGTCTTCGCTCAACTTTCTGGATCGGAGTCTGCTGGCCGCTCTGGCGCCCGCGGTGGAACGGGAGTTTCACATGAATGACCAGGGATACGGGTTCCTGGTAGCTGCCTTTTCGCTTGCTTATGCCCTGAGTTCGCCTGTGACAGGATACCTGCTCGACCGGTTCGGTTTGGACCGGGTGGCGCAAATCTTAGTGGGTTGGTGGAGTGCCGTGAGCGTCCTGACGGGACTGACGCGGAACTTCTCAGGACTGGTAGCGTGCCGCATCGGGCTTGGCATCGGCGAATCCGGCGGCATTCCGGCAGTGGCGAAGATGGGTGGGTTGTATCTCCCGGAGGAGGAGCGGGCACTGGGCTCCGCGTTGGGACAGGTGGGAATTACACTCGGCTCTATCGCCGCCCCGTCACTGGGAGTGTGGATGGCTGTCCGGTACGGCTGGCGTTCCCCATTCCTTGTGACCGGGTGCCTGGGATTGCTTTGGCTGCCGCTGTGGGCGCTCGTTTCAAAGAGGATCAGGCCAGAGTTCGGAGACACGCCAGCGACTGTGCCCGTGAATTTGGACCGGCGTCTGGCAATTCTTGTCGCGGCGAATGT
>JALYXI010000370.1 GCA_030947245.1 Acidobacteriota bacterium | reverse complement strand
AACCGCTTCGTGCGATCGGAAGTATCGTTAATTTGTGCCTCCATCTGCTGTAACTTCAGCTTGGGGTCGTCATGAATATAAATCGCCGCGCTATACGTAGGTTCATTTATTTCAGAGTCTTCAACACTGTAAACTATCCCAAATTTCTGGAAACGAAACACCGGTTGCACGGAAAATCAGACTCCGGCCGAGTTCCCGACAAACTCTGATTAGCCCGCTTTTTGAATCTTAACCCGTGGCTCCTATTCTCCAACACGCTAGCGGGTGCCGCACGATTTGGGGCTAAGGGGCTTAACTTCCCTGTCCGGGAACGACGGGTGGGGTTGGCCCTTTCGCCAGGCCACCCAAAGCCTTTCCTGGCGGGCACTGTCAAAGGTACCTTGACTTTCTCCACAGATAGCGATATACAAGACACACTTGGACAGATGTCCATTGTGTTGAAAAGGGGAGATATGTCTCTGCGAAACAGTCTTCAGGCTGTAAAGGCTTCCATTCCGGCGGCGCTGGTTTTAGCGTTCGCGTGGGCGATGACCATTGAACCGGTACGCGCCCAGGTACTTTATGGGTCGGTCGTCGGGACCGTCTCCGATCCTTCCGGCAGCGTAATTCCCGGGGCCACTCTTACTCTGACGAGCCAGGATACCGGGCTGGCCAGAGAGAGCACCAGCGATGAGGGCGGACGTTATTCCTTCGTGAACGTGCTGCCCGGCAGGTATAACCTGAAGGCCGTGACCAGCGGGTTTCGCACCTTGACCGAAGAGAATATCGAGATCAGTGCGAACACCGTCCGTCGCGCCGATTTCAAGTTGGAGGTGGGGCAGACTACCGATCAGGTGACGGTAGAAGCCACTTCGGTCGCATTGCAGACGGAAAAGTCGGATACGCATGGAGAGATCCAGGCGAAGACGATTACCAGCCTTCCATTGGGCGGTTATAGGAACTACCAGACTCTGATTAACTTAGTGCCTGGGACCACGCCGGCTGCGCTGCAGAATTCCATCACCGATACTCCGGGACGTGCGCTGCAGACGCACATCAACGGCGGAAGCGCCCAAACGAACATCACCCGCATCGATGGCGCGGAGAGCGTGAATGTGTGGCTTCCGCACCACGTGGGGTACGTGACGCCTTCGGAGAACATTGAAGCTGTCAACGTTACGACCAGCGCGGCGGACGCCGAACAGGGGATGGCAGGAGCGGGCGCGATTACGCTAATCACAAAGGGCGGCACCAATAATCTCCACGGCAGCGCGTTCTGGTTCCACGACGACCAGCATCTTAAGGCCCGCAACGATTTCCAGGCGTACGGCACGGACAAGCCGTTGAGCATATTCAACAATTTCGGCGCAACCTTCGGGGGTCCGATCAAGAAGAACAAGATTTTCTATTTTGTAAGTTACGAAGGCACGCGGCAGCGCCAAGCTTCTCCGGGCCTCTTCACGGTACCGACCGGATCGCAATTGAACGGCGATTTCAGCGGTTTGACGACGATCATCTATGATCCTCAAACGGGGAATGCGGACGGCACGGGCAGGACGCCGTTTCCGAACAACAAAATTCCGGCCAACCGGCTGGATCCGATCGCTCTGAAGCTGCAGAGTTATTATCCCGCGGCCAACAATGGACTCGGCCTGGTGAATAACTACTTCGCTGCTGGCGGTCCGATTCTAAACCGGAACAATCTGGACGCCAAGGGCGATTATGTGCAAAGTGCGAAACAAAGCTTGTTCCTGAAGTATGGCCGGCTATGGGCCACAGCGGGTGGCAAGGCGGTCTTCGGCCTGGCGGGGGGCCCTGGTCTGAGCGCGGACCCGGGCGTGGGCGACACGCTGATCCAAGTGGCGACGATAGGCCAGACACGCACCATTTCACCCCACCTGATCATCGATGGCGTCGTGGGATATGAACGCCAGGGCCAGAGCGTGATCCCGAACGATTACGGCAAGAACTACGGACAGCAGTTCGGCATTCCGAACACGAATGGGCCGGACATCCGGCAGAGCGGTTTTCCGGACATCTCAATCTCCGGGTACGCGGGTTTCGGCGTGCCCAATTGGATGCCGGCCTTTCGCGTGGAAGAAAGCTTTACCCACAGCGACAACGTCACTTATACGAAGGGCGCGCATGAATTCCGGTTCGGGTTCGACTTGGTACGGCACCACTTAAACCATTGGCAGCCGGAAATTGGAAATTTCGGTCCGCGCGGAGGCCTGGGCTTCGGCGGCGGCGAGACCGCATTGAAGGGAGGCGCGGCGCCCAACCAGTTCAACGCCTATGCCGCGTTCCTGCTGGGCCTTTCGGACGATGCCGAAAAAAGCCTGCAGAACATTCTGTCCACGGGCCGCGAATGGCAGCTCGGCTGGTATGCGCGCGATCGCTGGCAGGTCAGCCGCAATCTGACGGTCAACATCGGGCTGCGCTACGAATTTTATCCACTGATGACCCGGGCGGGCAAGGGCATTGAACGGTATGACCCGAATACAAACAATGTATATCTGGGCGGCCGCGGCAATGTGCCCGACGATGCGGGAATTACCGTCAGCCACAAGTTGTTTGCGCCGCGCGTAGGTGTGGCGTACCGGCTGGGTGACAAAACGGTGATCCGGTCCGGGTATGGCATCAATGTGGATCCGCTGCCGTTTTCGCGGCCTTTGCGCGGCTGGTACCCCTTGGTAATCAACGGGGCAAATACCGCCAGCAACGGTTACACGTGGGCCACCACCTTCGCTCAGGGTGTTCCGAACGTTGTGGGTCCGGATCTGTCAACCGGCGTCGTGCAATTGCCGGGCAATGTATCCGAGCGCAGCCCCTGGGGCGGCGAAGTGCATCGCGGCTATGTGCAGACCTGGAACTTCACGTTGGAGCGCCGTCTGCCGCTGGATCTGTTTACGACCGTGGCGTACGTAGGTTCGCATTCGGTGCATCTGTTGGCCGACCGCGATATCAACGCCGGTTCTCCGGGTTCCGGCACCACGGGGTTGCCGCAATACGCTCAGTTCGGCCGAACAGTGCCGACAAACATGTGGGACGGATATCTGAGTTCGGAGTATAACTCCCTGCAGGTGTCTGTGAACCGTTCGCTCGCCAAAGGCGTGCTGGTCAAGGCGGCGTACACCTACTCGAAAGCAATGGACTATACGGACGACGACGGATGGGCCAGCGTAGGCTGGAACTGGGCGCCGGTATTTCAGCGCAACCGCGCCGCTGCCGGTTTCGATCGCACGCAAGTCCTGCAGGTCGGATGGATTTATGAACTTCCTTTCGGCAAAGGCAAGAGAATGGCGCAATCCGGCGTAGCGGCGGCAGTGCTGGGCAATTGGCAGGTGAACGGAATTCTCTCGGCTTATACGGGAACGCCATTCACGGTAACGGCGCCGGGGGCGTCTTTGAACGCTCCGAACAACACGCAAACTGCCAACCAGGTAAATCCGACGGTGCAGAAACTGGGGAACTACGGACCAGGCCAGTTCTTTTATGACCCAACCGCCTTTGCGCCGGTGACGGCTGCGAACACCTTCGGGACCAGTGGCCGCAATATCCTGCGCAATCCGGGCTCGTTCAATACGGACCTGGATCTGACGCGCGATTTCCGTTTTGGCGAACGGCTTGACCTTCAGTTCCGGGCCGAAGCGTTCAACGTGGCGAACACGCCCCATTACAACGGCGTAAACAGTGGGAACGTGACTTCCGGCAGTTTCATGCAGATTACAAGCGCCTACGGGGAGCGGCAACTGCGCTTTGGTTTACGGGCGGTCTGGTAGACTGACGCTCGTCCCCGCGCTGCTCCTGCTGGCGGCTTCCGCAGCCGCCGTTGCGCAAAGGGACGAGCTTGCGTCCGATTCGCAGCGAGCCAAGCGGATGATGGAGGCGGGGCGGTATGACGAGGCCGTTCCGCTTTACCTGCGCCTGGTGAAGGCGATTCCCGGAAATTCGGGACTTCTTCTGAATCTGGGGCTGGCCCAACATATGGCCGGGCGCGAACGGGAGGCAATTCCCAATCTGGAAGCGGTGGTCCGTGCGCAGCCGCGGCTTACGCCGGCGCTGATTGCGCTCGGGGCGGCGAGGCTTTCCCTCGACCAGCCGCAGCAAGCCGTTTCACCTTTGCGGAAGGCGGTCGCGATCCAGCCGGAGAACCCGGACGCCCGCGGCATGCTGGCGCAGGCTCTGGGAGGAATCCAGCACTTCGACGAAGCGGCGGAGCAGTTTCGCAAGCTGACGGAGTTGGCGCGGCAGGATCCACGGGCATGGTACGGGTTGGGCGCAAGCTATGAATCGATCGCCGGCGGCGCGTTCGACAGGCTGCGGAGCCAAGGCGCGGATTCCCCCTACGTGGCCGCGCTGATTGCCGATACGCGGGTGCAGCGGCATCAATACAATAGCGCGTTCTTCTTCTACCGGGAAGCGTTGAAGCAACTGCCGGGACTGCATGGAGTTCATGCAGCGCTTGCGGATGTTTACCGGAAGACCGGGCATCCGGATTGGGGCGCGGCGGAAGACGGAAAGGAACGCGCGCTTCCCGCTCCGGACTGTATGGCGCATCCCGCTGAGTGCCAGTTTATAGGCGGCCACGATCTGCAAGCTATCAAGTTGACAGGTGCCGGGAAAGCGGCGCCGGAAGTCCTGTATTGGCAGGCTAAGGCGGCCAATGAACTAGCGCTGCAGGCATTCTTCACGTTGGGCAACCTGCCGCCTTCCGTGGAACTGCACCGGTTGCGGGCGGAGATCGCGCGCAATCATAACCAACACCTCGAAGCGGTCAAAGAATGGCGGGCGGCTTTGGCGCTTTCCCCGGGGGATCCCGGATTGAAGCAGGAGTTGGCGGTTTCGTTGTTCATGGCCCAAGATTTCCGCGGCGCGATTGAGGAGGCTGCGCCCTTGCTGGCTGCGGATTCGCAGTCGCCCGAATTGAATTTCGTGACGGGTGACAGTTACCTGCGTTTGGAGGAACCGGGAAAGGCGGCGCCGCATTTGCAAACGGCGCTCGTGGCAGATCCCAAGCTGCTGGCGGCGCACGCTTCCTTGGGGCTCGCGCTTTCCCGGCTGGACAAGAGCGGCGAGGCGATTCCACATCTGGAAAAGGCGCTCCCGCTCGATGACGACGGCAACCTGCACTATCAGTTGGCTCGCGCATACCAGGCGTCGGGAGAACGCGAGAAGGCGCGTGAGGCGATGACACAGTATCAGCGGATTCTGAAGACGAATCGGGAACAGAAGGCAGAGGCCGCGCGGGAAGCGCAAATCGCGCCGCCACAGTAAATATGAAACGGCCACTGATCGTGCTTGCGGGCGCGGTGCTGATGGGCGCTGTTCTGTGGGCGGCGGTAACGCCGGAAGTTCCGCCGATCCGTTTCCGCGAGGTGGCGGCGCAGGCGGGCATCGCTTTTGTGCTGGAGAACAGCCCCACGGATCGCAAGCGAATGATCGAAACAATGCCCGGCGGAATTGCAGTACTCGATTTCGATGGCGACGGCCGGCCGGATATTTTCTTCACCAATGGAGCGGAAATCCCCTCGCTTGAAAAGTCTTCGGCGAAGTATTGGAACCGGCTTTTTCACAATGAGGGCGGCTGGAAGTTTCGGGACGTAACGGAATCCGCCGGCGTAGCCGGAGCGGGCTATTCCATGGGCGCGGCGGTTGCGGATTACGACAATGACGGGTATCCGGACCTGTTTGTCGCAGGCGTGAACCGGAACACTTTGTACCGTAACCTGGGCAACGGAAAGTTCGAGGATGTGACGGCAAGAGCAGGCATCGCGAGCGGGAAATGGGCCGTGGCCGCGGGGTGGTTGGACTACGATCGCGATGGCAAGTTGGATTTGTGGGTGGTCCACTACACCAAGTGGCCTCCCGCGGAGGACCGTTTCTGCGGAGATGCGGCGCGGGGGATTCGGATTTACTGCCATCCGAAATATTTCGAGGGCCTCGCGAGCACGCTTTACCGTAATCGCGGCGATGGCACGTTTGAGGATGTGAGCGCGCGGGCGGGAATTGCCAAGTATCCGGGCCGCGGAATGAGCGTCGCCTTCGCCGACTACGACCAGGACGGATTTCCCGATGTATTTGTGACCAACGACAACATGCCGAATTTCCTGTTTCACAACCAGGGCGACGGCACATTCGAAGAAGTGGGGCTCCTTTCGGGAACGGCGCTGCGCGATGACGGAAAGGCTGTGGCGAGCATGGGCGTCGAGTTCAAAGACTACGACAACGACGGGCTACCGGACCTCTTTGTGACGGCGCTCGCCGGCGAAACCTTTCCTCTGTTCCGCAATCTGGGGAAAGGGAATTTTTCGGATGCGACGTACCGGTCGCGCGTGGGCGGGTTCACGTTGAAACATAGCGGCTGGGGGCTGGGACTTTTCGATTTCAATAACGACGGATGGAAGGATTTGTTTACCGCGAACTCCCACGTGAACGACCGCGTGGAGCTATTCGAGACGGCCGTTTATAAGGAGAAGAATACGGTGCTGGCGAATGCCGGCGGTGTCTTCCACGATGTTTCGGAAGCGGCCGGGCTCTCGCTCGCGAAGGCGCATCGCGGCGCCGCGTTTGCCGATTTCGACGGAGACGGGCGGATGGATGCGGTGGTTTCGGCGCTCGGAGAACCGGCGGAATTGTATGAGAACGTGAGCCCGGAAGCGCGGCACTGGCTCAACATCCGGCTGCGTGGCACGAAGAGCAATCGCGATGGAATCGGAGCGAGGATCCGGATCGGAAAGCAATACGCGGAGATGACGACGGCGGTGGGGTATGCATCGTCAGCGGATGCGGGGGTGCACTTCGGCTTGGATCGCACGAACGTTGTGGAGCGCATCGAGATTCGCTGGCCCAGCGGGGCGGTGCAGGTGCTAAAAGACGTGAAAGCGGATCAGGTGTTGACGGTCACGGAGCCCCGGTAAGCTACTTGCCGGCTACTTTCCGGTTGCCTTCTTACGGGCCTGAATCGCTTCAATAGCCTGTTTCGCGTTACCCGAGTTGGGGTCCAGGCGAAGAATGGCCTCGAACTCTAACAGCGATTCGTCCAAACGATCCATCCGCGCGAAGGCCATGCCGAGGCGGCCGTGCAGTTGGACATCGGAAGCACGATTCGCAAGGGCTTGACGGTAAAGGGCGACAGCTTCGGAATCCTTGCCGGCTTTGGCGAGGCCGTCGCCCCAGAGCACCAACACATCGCTCAGATGCTCTTGGGCTTTGGGGTAGTCCGGACGTTCGGTCAACACCTGCTTGAATTGGTTCGCAGCGGATTCCCACTTGCCGGCATCGGCTGCGACGCTGGCCAGGTCGAAGCGCGCGTCTGTGTACGCGGGATCGATGGTGAGAGCCCGGTTCAGCTGCTCTTCGGCTTCGTCCAATTTTTTGAGGGTGAACAACGCCACGC
>JALYXI010000369.1 GCA_030947245.1 Acidobacteriota bacterium | reverse complement strand
ATTGCCCGCTTCATTGCCGCCCTCATTGGCCGCGTATTCGGCGCCCAGAAACTTGGAGCCGAGCCAGCGGAAAATGTAATCGGGTATGGATTTCGCATAAGGAATTTGCGGATTCCCGGTCCAGCCGGACGGTTCAAAGCGCACGTGTCCGAACTTATCGACCAGGAACTTCAGCGGTACCCCATACTGCAGGTTGTAGCTGATGGCAGTGGCGAAGCTATCCATGAGCCCGGAAATGGTGGAACCTTCCTTTGCCATAGTGATGAAGACTTCGCCCGGCGTTCCGTCCTCATAGAGCCCAACGGTAACGTACCCTTCATGCCCTCCGATGGAGAATTTGTGGGTGAGGGCGTGGCGTTCATCGGGAAGCTTGCGGCGAACCGGGCGGTACACGATCTTCTCGGTATTCGCAGCGGCGGCCGGCATAGCTTCCACTTTCTTCTTATCTTTCCCGGTGCTCATGGGCTGTGCGCTCTTAGAATTGTCGCGGTAGATGGCGACGCTCTTCAACCCCAGGCGCCAGCTCTCGATGTAGGCGTCCATCACATCTTCCACCGTGCATTCCTCGGGCATGTTGATAGTCTTCGAGATCGCGCCCGAAACGAACGGCTGCACCGCGGCCATCATTTTCAGGTGGCCCATGTAGTGAATGGAGCGCGTGCCGTTTTGCGGCCGGAAGCTGCAATCGAAAACGGCCAGGTGTTCCGGCTTCAGGCCCGGAGCGCCTTCAATAGTGCCGGTGGAATCGATGTGCTGAACCATGGTTTCCACCTGCTCCGGCGTATAACCCAGGCGGATGAGGGCTTGAGGAACCGTGTTGTTTACAATTTTGATCACGCCTCCGCCCACCAGCTTTTTGTATTTGACCAGAGCCAGATCCGGCTCAATGCCCGTGGTGTCGCAATCCATCATGAACCCGATCGTCCCGGTAGGCGCGATCACGGTCATCTGGCCGTTGCGGAAACCGTTCCGCCTGCCCAGGTTATACGCTTCCCCCCAGCAGGTCTTGGCTGCGCCGAAGAGATCCGCCGGAATCTGGTGGCCATTCAGACTGCCCACGGCATCCCGATGCATCGCAATCACATCCAGGAAGACATTGGCGTTCTGAGCATAGCCTTCGAAGGGTCCGGTAGTTTCCGCCACGCGCGCGCTGGTCAGGTACGCCTGGCCGCACATAACGGCGGAGATGGCCCCCGCGTAATCACGCCCCTTCGCGCTATCGTACGGCACGCCGAAGCTCATCAGCAGGGCTCCCAGATTGGCAAAGCCAAGGCCGAGCGGCCGGTAATCATGCGAATTCTTCGCGATCTTTTCGGTCGGATAGCTGGCGTTATCCACCAGAATTTCCTGGGCCACAATCATGGTGTCCACCGCGTGGCGAAACGCTTCCACATCGAATTGGCCGCCCGGCGCCACAAACTTCATCAGGTTGAGCGAACTCAGATTGCAGGCCGAATCATCGAGGAACATATATTCCGAGCAGGGATTCGAGGCGTTGATTCGCGACGTGTTCTTGCACGGATGCCAACGGTTGATGGTGGTATCGAACTGCATCCCGGGATCGCCGCACTGGTGCGTGGCGTCCGCGATGGCGAGCATCAGATCCCGGGCCATGTGGCGGTTCACTTTCTCGCCACTGACGACTGACTTGGTCCACCATTCCTTGTCTTCCACCACGGCATGCATGAATTCGTCTGTAGCGCGGACCGAGTTGTTCGCGTTCTGGTAGAAGATGGAACTGTACGCCTCGCCATCGAGCGATGCGTCGTAACCCGCTTCCACCAGTGCATGGGCCTTCTTCTCTTCCTTGGCTTTGCACCAGATAAAGCGCTCCACATCCGGGTGGTCCGCGTTCAGGATTACCATCTTCGCGGCGCGCCGGGTCTTTCCACCGCTCTTGATCACGCCGGCAAAGGCGTCGAAGCCCTTCATGAAAGACAGCGGCCCGGATGCCCTTCCACCCCCGGAGAGGATTCCGTCTTCTTCCCGCAGGTTGGAAAGGTTGGAGCCGGTGCCGGAGCCCCACTTGAAGAGCATGCCTTCGGTTTTGGCGAGATCCAGAATGGATTCCAGCGAGTCTTTCACAGACACGATAAAGCAGGCCGAACATTGCGGACGCGCTTCATTCGCCAGCTTTTCCACCTGATTCCGGGCCGCATCCCAACACCAGCCGTAGCCGCGCGATTCCGCGACCCCCACATTGAACCACACCGGCGAATTGAAGCAGGCTTGCTGGTGCAGCATCAGGTGAGCCAGTTCCGAGCGGAACGCTTCCCCATCGCCGGGCGTAGCGAAGTACCCGTCACGGATGCCCCAATCCGCGATTGTGTCCGTAACCCGGTGTACCAGTTCGGCGACACTGCGCTCCCGCCCGGGGGTGCCCATCTTGCCGTGAAAATATTTGCTGGCCACTATATTTGTGGCCGTTTGCGACCAATCCGCCGGCACCTCGATATCGCGTTGTTCGAAGATGGTAGTTCCCGTACCATTTCCGATCGAAGCAGTCCGGGTTTCCCAGACTATCTCGTCATAAGGCGTTTTGGAGGGATCGAGCTTCGCGGTAAAGAACCGCGGAAACGGGATTCCCGCGCGCGTCGCGGCGGCGGGTTGATGGCTGGTCAGTTCTTCTAGTTTTGCACTCAAATCTACTGTAATCTGGCCCATATGACTGCTCCTGCGGGATACAAAACCATTGTATCGCAATTGCAATACTGACCCAATATGTAGTACCCCGTCAAGATGATTTCGCTATATAGTGTGGAGCAAGCTCGTAAACTGAACGTGTGAAAGGAAATAAACCTGACCCGCTTTCGCGCTACTTCGCGGGAACCGGCCCACCGGCTGAAAGTTCCTGGATTGCGAGCGCCGCGTACCGGGAATTTGCATTGGCTTCCAGTGTCTTCCTGAAATAGTCCGCCGCCGCTGTGCGATCCCCATTCTTCTTGGCAATCAGGCCCGCGTCGTAAAAGTATTCCGCGTTCTTAATTCCCGGCTTCAGAGCGGCGGCTATCTGGATCTGAGCTTCTTTCTGCTCGCCCGCTTGAGAAAGAGCCAAAGCATACGCGTCCTCCGTTTCTATGTCGTGACGCTTGGCAACCGCTTCGCGGCCAATTGCAACCGCCTCCGCCGCCTTCCCATGCGCGGCAAGGTAGCGGATCAGCAGAACGTTCGCGTTTGCTTCTTTCGAAACAGACTGCCGGGCCAACTTCATGAACGTTCTGCCTGCCTGTTCGCTTTCCTGAATTTTTCCCTCCGCTTCAAGGGCGATCGCCAACCAGTACTCTGCCGTGGGGCTCTCTCCTTCGCTCAACCGCTTTTTCAGTGTGTCCACCGCGGCGGAAGCCTTTGCCAGATCCAACTGAATGCGTGCCAGTTGCAGAAGGGCGGCAGGATAGTCGGGCTCAAGGGTCAAGGCTTGAAGACAGTTGCGCTCCGCTTCGTCCAGTCTGCCTCGCTCCCGGGCCACCCGGGCGAGTTGCGTGGAAATGTAAGCCCGCTCTTCCGAATCGCCGGTGCTGATCAACCGGAAGGATGAGGTCCAGAACTCGGTCGCGCCGTCGGGGAAACCAATGGCTTCCCGGACGCGAGCGGCGCGTTCAAGTCCTGGGGCATTTACTTGCCGCATATCCAGCATGCGCTGGGCATTGGCTTCCGCGGCGTCGTAGTTGCCCAAGGCGAGATTTGCATCGCAAAGGAGCCCGTACATCAGGTTATCGTCGGGAACCTGCCGGTTCAGGGCTGTGGCTTCCTCCAGAGCGTCGGCGTAGCGCTGTTGTTCTAAACGGACAATCACGCGCGCCTTCCGCGCATCGAAGTGTTTGGGATCGAGTTTTAGCGCGGTGGAAAGGGCAGCTTCGGCCTGCGCGAGGTAAGCGGGGTCTTCGGTTTCCCGGGCTCGCCGGGCCAGGGCGAATGCCAAATCGCTGTAGCCGTCAGCCACGGCGGGAGATGCCTTGATTTTTGCTTGCGCGGCGGCAATCCTTTCGTCGATGAACGCGGAATGGGGAACTGCGGCGGAGGCCAGAGACGCCAGAATCAGGAACAGGGTTTTTAGTCGCATAGGAACAAAGAAAAAGCCGCCCGAACGTGAATCCGGGCGGCTGACTGCTGGGGAGACAGCTTTACTGAGGACAGTTCGGAGCGCACACGGTTTCGCCGGCGCTCACGTGCCGGCTGTCTCTTCCGCTATGCGCAAAGGGAACGTAAGGGAACACTTCCTGGGTGGGAACGTCATTGATGTTGACGCCATCCCCAAGCGCAGGAACGGAGGATCCGCTAAACGGCAAACCGGCGGATGTGCATGCCGCCGTTGAGCCGCAAAGAGCGCCTGCGACGGCGCGAAGCGAGATGTCTGTCACGTCGTCCGTAATTCGGCGGCCGTTCGGGTATCCCGCGCTATCGCCGGCTATAAAGCCCAAGCGCTTGCGCGACGCCGCTGCCGTCGCCGGAATGGAAGTGTTCAGGCGGAGCAGATCGGCAAAAGGATTTGCAGCCGTAAGGATGGCCGGGGCCGCTCCCTTCGCGGTGATGGGCGGGGCGTACACAACCAGCGGCGCCAGATCGAGGCGGGGCGGGTCCGGAACACTCAAGCCGAATACCGTGTTCAGGACGCGGGCCAAAAGCGGATCCAGACCGAAATTCGCGAACTGCATATCTTTACTCGGCACGCTGGTGCTCCAGGCATCTTTCGAACCGATGCCAATGATCAACTCATTGATCAGCGGATTTGCCATGCGTTGAACCTGAGCGAAGTCCCCGGGCCCGGGAGTTGGCGCATTCGCGGCCGGAGGGCGAACCTGGGTCCGGAGCCGGGACGTGGTGGCCCACGATCCGATTACCGGGTTACCCGGAGAAGTCACCATGGAAATGGGCACTTCGATGGCAATCGTATTCACGTTAAAGCCTGAAACCGCATCGGGCGCGAAATTGGTTGTGTCGTTCAAATCCTGTGTGGGGAGCAGCACAGGGAGAGGAACACCGGCTGCGGAAGTACCGCCGCCGAAGAAGGCCCCCGGACGAAAATTCAGGGAGTCAAAAGCGGCGCCCAGATCGATATAAAACGGATCGTCAGTGGTTCCGGCGAACACGCGAACGGTCTGCGGATTCTGGCCCGGGAGAAACGAACCGATGGGAAGGGTAAAAATGCCTTGGCGCGCAAGGGCATTGTACTGGGCGGGAGTTCCCATGGTGCGCACGCCGACATAGGTAGGAACTGCAATCAGAGTCTGGCCGGTACCCATGTTGGTACGGGTTGCGGCGCTACCCGAACCGGTGACCATTGTGACCGTGTACGTTTGCATCAGGTTGAGCCCGCCGGCGCCGGCCCCCGTGAGCGATGTGATTTGCGGAGGAATGACGGCTTGGCCCGACGTAGGCGAAGACTGCCCCGGTGTACCCGGGTTTGACAACGGCGCGTTAGCAGGCGCGTTCAGCCCATTGCCGGCTCCGGCATAGGCGGTAAACAGGGTAGGGGCATTGTACACCGTCGTAAAACGAAACTCGAAACTGACATCTTCCACCGCATCGAAGGTCCGGTCCACATTGATCCGGTACACCACGCCCGGGTCGAATGGAAAATAGGTGGGCCCATTCGAGGGTTCCAGAAGCGGGTCAACGCTCATAATGAACACGACCTTACTTGGATCTTCGTAGCTGACAAATGAATAGTAGTCCGTAATATCTGCCGCCCGGTCCAGTGCGGTGATGGGCGCTTCCCGGTGACTCGCAGCGAAAACGCCGGTTGGAGCGACTAATGTCGCGGCCATCAGCAACGACAAAACTGATCTTACGTCTTTCATTCCCTCTCCTTGGAGTTAACCAACGGCGGATAGACCGTAGTATCGGCTTATCCCCCGTCTCTGGTAATAGTACGTCGGAATCGAGGAAAAAGGATGTTTCCCCACGTTTTTTCGAGGGAATATTCCTTACACTTGCGACGAATTGCTCGTAGCGATGCCGGCTTAAGCAACAAATTCAACGGACCGCGCCAGCGTCACCGCAGGATTCTCCATCAACTCCCGGAGAACTTGATCGGGAACTTCGGCGTCCGTGGAAACGACCGCGATCGCCTCGGAAGGCCTGCCCGAATTGGGCCCCTCTTCGCGGCGGCCCAGCGAAAAGTTCGCGATGTTGATCGCATTCCGGCCAAGCACGTTCCCCACGTGTCCGATTACGCCGGGGACATCGAGATTTTTCATGCAGATCAGGTGTCCCGATAACGGGGCCTCGCAGTAAATTCCGTCCAGGTACAGCAAACGGGCGCGCCCGGCCAGCCAAGCGCCCTCCACCACTGTCGTTCCCGCCTCCGTCTCCAATTCCAGCCGGACGGCGTCCTGACCGCCTGGCCGCTTATCGTGAGTTTCCGTAACGGCCCAACCGCGCTCAGAGGCGATCTGCATCGCGTTCACGACATTGGCGCGCTGAACTCCGGTAAATCCCGCGGAACGGCGCAGCAAACCGGCGAGGGCGGCGTTTCTAAGCAGGCTGGTGTTCAGCGTGGCGATCCGTCCGAAGTACGTGAGCTTCAGGCCCCGCGGGTTTCCAAGCGCCAGTTGTGCGGCGAAGTTGCCCAACTTCTCCGCTATGTCGATGTAGGGACCCAGCGCGCGGTACTGTTCGGGGGAAAGCGCGGGCATGTTGACCGCATTCAGGGCAATCCCGTTTTTTAGATATTCCACCATCTGCTCCGCAATGCGGACGCCCACAATTTCCTGCGCTTCTTCCGTGGAGCCGCCAATGTGCGGCGTGGCGATGGTCTGGGGCAGCATGAAGAGCGGATAGTCCGCTGTCGTGGGCTCGACGGTGAACACATCGAGCGCGGCTCCGGCCACTTTGCCGGATTCAATGGCCGCCTGCAGCGCCGTATCGTCCACCAATTCACCACGGGCGCAATTCACAATGCGGACGCCCGGCTTCATCTTGGCGAATGCGGCGGCCGAGAGCATGTTTTCCGTATCGGGCGTCAGTGAAACGTGCAGGGTAATGTAGTCGCTCTGAGCATAAAGTTCGTTGAGCGAGACGAGAGATACATCGAGATCCGCGGCAATTAGAGAAGTGACAAAAGGGTCATAAGCTGCCACACGCATGCCAAACGCGCGTGCGCGGGAGACCACTTCGCGGCCAACGCTGCCCAGACCCACAATGCCCAATATCTTGCCGCGCAGTTCGCTGCCGAGGAATTTTTTCTTCTCCCACTTGCCGGATTTCGTGGAAGCTGAAGCCTGCGGGATGGAGCGCGCC
>JALYXI010000367.1 GCA_030947245.1 Acidobacteriota bacterium | reverse complement strand
ATCGCCGTCTGTGCGTTTCCCGAGAAGACGCTCTCCGTGGACGGTCAGTCTCCCTTGGCTTTTAACGATGACGGTTCTCCCAACACATGCGTGAATCCCGCTCTCCCAGGTTCCGTCGTTTCGGTTTACTTGAACGGTGTGGGAGTTAACAGCCCCGTGCAAGCCACCGGTCTGGTTGCCACCTCACCTGTCCCATTAAGCATTCCACTTACGGCGGACCCGTATACGGGCATCCAAAATATCACCACGACATCTGTGCCTGGATCGATTTCCGGAGTGTGGCTGGTGCAACTCCAGCTTCCGGCCAGAGTGGGGAGCACCTTGACAGTTGCCCTGTCAATAGGCGGTGTACCGCTTCGCGAGCAGCAAGCGGTGATCTGGACGAAATCCGTCCCCGCAAATTGAAACCTGATAGTAGCGGGTTGATTTGTCCGGCTAACTTCCGAGCACCCGCATTGCGATCCCCATGGCTTCTTCGGCACTTTGAATTTGCCCTTCCAACTGCGCCTCCTCAACGGCTTTAAGCGCGCTGCTGAACCCCGGGCCCGGCTGATAGCCCGCCGCGATCAAATCCTTCCCAGTAATCAAAGGCTTAGGCTTCAATTGTTCGGGCGGCGTTTCCTCCCTCTTGCGCACTACGAAATCGTAGTTTTCAAGCGAGCCGTGGCTCGATAAGCAATCCAAGCGGTGCAGAGCCAGATGCTCGTCAAACCATGGCATGCGCAGGAAGCGCTTGATAGTGCTCTCCCGCATGCGGGGCACATCTTTGAACTTCATATGATTCTCGATGAGAGAAAGCACCTGTTCACTCTCGTCGTTCGAATAGCGCAACCTTGCCAAAATCCCGCGCGCCAGCCGCATTCCCTCCTCGACATGGCCGTCGAAACGAATGCGGTCTGGCGCGGCCCGAAACGTTCCGGGCTTGCCTACGTCGTGCAGCAATATACCCAGGGCCAAAGTTACGGAAGGGTGGTCCAGGCCTTCCAGCATCAACAACGTGTGCGTCCAGACATCGCCTTCGGGATGAAACTCCGCCGGCTGCTCTACCCCTTTCATGGCGGCAATCTCAGGCAGGATCTCCTGCAGAAGACCCGCTTCGTCCAGCAACTCAAACCCTCTGCGAGGAGCACCCTCGGTCAGAATGCGCGACAGTTCGTCGCGAATTCGCTCGGCCGAGACTCCGCGAATCAGTGAGCGATTCTGGCGGATGGCCTCGAACGTCACGGGCTCGATTTCGAAGTTCAGCCGGGCCGCGAACCGCACAGCGCGCAAGAGACGCAGGTGGTCTTCGCGGAAGCGCTCCGCCGGGTTCCCAATCGCTCGAATCACGCGCCCGCGCAGATCCTCGAGACCGTTTACGAGATCGGTAATCTGACCCGATTCCGGCTCCATCAGCAATGCGTTCACCGTGAAATCGCGGCGCAGCACATCCTGTTTTGGATCCTGTTCGAAGCTGACACGGGTGGGCCGCCGCCCGTCCAGGTACTCATGATCCCGCCGGAATGTGGCGATCTCAACCTGCGCGTCATCCTCGCGAAGCAGCATCACACCGAACTGCGCGCCCACCTGTCGAGCGCGCGGGAAGATCCGTTGCACTTCGTTCGGGGGCGCCGCCGTAGCTACGTCAAAGTCCTTCGGTTCGCGCCCGAGCAGGGTATCCCGCACGCACCCGCCCACCAGGTATGCGGCCCACCCTTCGGCGCGTAACTTCGCGATGCTGGCACGGGCCAACTCTTCAGGGGACATCAGCTATAACCATGATCCCTATAAATTCAATCGATAGGAAAGGAATGTTACAAGGGTCTAAGATCGAAATGCATATTAAATAAGATGTCCACGAAGACGATTGACTCTCCGGATTCTTCTAAACAGGCCGGAACCGCCAAAATTGTTGTCGCAACCACCGTAGCGCTTTCCTTCATTTCATTTTGGCGCGCCGCTTCAATTGTACTCAGCGATCTGGCCTCGTCCGCCTTTTATGCCGGCGGAATTGCGGAACACTCCATCGGGCGTAGTGCGCCCTGGTTCATTCTCGCGGTTATGCTGTTCAGCTTCGCCGTGCGGTCCATTTACATGGAAAGCAGTAGTATGTACGTGCGCGGAGGCGTTTACATTGTGGTCCGCGACGCCATGGGCCCATTTGTAGCCCGGGTTTCCGTTTCTTCCCTGCTATTTGATTACGTACTTACAGGCCCCATCAGCGTGGTTGTGGCAGGGCAGTATCTGGCAGGTCTCTTCAATGAAATCGCTCAGCTCGCGCATTCGCCGCTCAGAATCCCTACAAATACCTTTTCGGCCGTCTTCGCCATTCTGGTCACCATCTACTTCTGGTGGGAGAACATAAAAGGCATTCACGAATCCAGCAGCAAAGCCCTTCGGATTATGCAGATCACCACGGTCATGGTAGTGATTTTTATTATCTGGTGCCCGCTTACTCTGCTGATACGCGGCGGTCCGGCGCAGATCCCCCCCGCGCCTATTCCTTCCAACCTGCACTTCAATGAGGACGCCCTCGGCTGGTTCTCGCGGAATTTTTTAAACACCGCTCCCCTGATTGCGATTGCCGTTGCTTTCGGCCACTCCCTCCTCTCCATGAGCGGGTTTGAGACACTGGCCCAGGTCTACCGGGAGATTGCATATCCGAAGCTCAAAAACCTCAAAATCACTGGCACCCTGGTCTGCGTCTACGCCCTGGTTTGCACTGGAGTTATCACACTCTTCGCGGGAATGATTATTCCGGACAATGTCCGGGCAACATTCCAAGACAACCTTCTGGGAGGGTTGGCCTCGTGGTTGGCTGGACCTTCCTGGCTTCGCTTGATGTTCCATGTGTTTGTGGTTTTTGTTGGCGTGCTGATTCTGTCAGGCGCCGTGAATACCGCAATGATTGGCGCGAACGGGATTATGAACCGCGTTGCGGAAGACGGTGTATTGCTGGACTGGTTTCGCAAGCCGCATCCCCGGTTCGGCACCACCTACCGCATCGTCAATGTGGTGGCGCTGCTTCAGATTCTGGCAATCGCGCTCAGCCGGGGCAACACGTTTACTTTGGGCGAAGCTTACGCCTTCGGCGTCGTGTGGAGCTTCGCCCTGAAAGCTTTAGGAGTCCTGGTGCTTCGTTTCACCCGGCACGATCAGGAATATAAAACGCCTCTGAACATTCGGGTAGCGGGCCGTGAGTGGCCAATCGGCTTAATCCTTACGACTTTCATCTTATTTGCGGTCGCGATTGCGATTGTTTTTTCCAAGAAAGTCGCTACCGTCTATGGTGTAACGTTTACCGCTGTCCTGTTCGTTTTGTTCACCGTGTCTGAACATATCAACCGGAAGAAGCGCGCGGACAACAACAGCGAACTCGAAAAGTTCAATTTGGATATGCGTCCGGAAGTTGCGGCTGAGGCTGTTCACGCGCGTCCCGGAGGCATTCTGGTCGCCGTAAGGGACAACGCGACCATGGCTCATTTGGACAGTGTTCTGGAAAAGACCAACATGCGGCGCCACGACATTGTGGTCATGACCGTTCGTCCCGTTTCCACAGGAGCCGGAGAATACAAACTTGGCCAAAACCAGTTGTTTACGGACTACGAACAGGCCTTGTTCACTCGCGTCGTGTCCCGGGCGGAGAAGGAAGGCAAAACCGTCGATCTAGTGGTGGTGCCGGGCGTCGATCCCTTCGACGCTATGGTGCAGACCGCGTCCAAGCTGAAAGTCTCCCGCCTTGTAACCGGTGTTTCCCTGCGCATGGATTCCGCCGAATTGGCGAGCCGCATCGGTCTCGCCTGGGAACAATTGGCGGAGCCGCGGCATCCCTTCTCCCTGGAAGTGATCAGCCCCGGCCGGGCTTCTTACTACGTCAACCTGGGTCCGCACCCGCCGCGGCTCTGGCCGGAAGACCTGGACCGGCTACACCACTTGTGGCTCGATCTGACGGCTCATGGGTTTAATTCCCGGCTGCACCATCGCGATGTCGTCGGTGTAGCGCTTCGCCGGCTGGAACGGGATCTCGAATCCGAGCGCCGCGACGAGGCCGTACTGGACCTGAACCAGGAATTGCGAAAAGATTAGCGTGATGCGGATCTTTTGCTTGCTCTTATGCGCGGCCACTGCTTCGGGCCAAATAGCAGGTCCACCCCCTCGGATGACCCGGCCCAGTGCATCGGTACAGACCATGGTTGCTTACCCGCTCACGGACGCAGGCCTGGATCGGTACGCAGCCGCAAGCCGGAATATGACCGCTTTGATCCAAAAAAACCCGGCAGTCTTAAACAAACTGAAGCCCACGCCGGGGGACGCCCCTGACTCCGTAGAGGACACGGTAACTTTCTCAAAAAAGCATTGCCCTGAATGCGTCGCCGCGGTGGAGAAATCCGGAATGCCTTACCGGGACTACGTTGTGTTTCAGGGCAGCCTGCTTATCGCCTACGTCTCGGCGCGCAGTCCCCGCAACGCTTCCCGTGTCCATGTGAGTCCGGATAACATAAAGTTCGTTCTGGCCAATAAACCAAAAATCGAGCGGATCCTCGCCGCCCAGCGAACTCAACCCGCTACGCCCAAACAGTAATCGCCGGATCGCCCTACCGCTTCTTCTTCCTGCGCTGCGGCTCAGGTTCCACCAGCGAAAATTGCAAGCGGCGTTCTGCGGGTTCCACTCTGTCCAGCGCCACGCGCACTTCGTCTCCAATCGAAAACTGCCTTCGCGAACGCTGCCCGATGATCTTCCGGACGTTCTCATAATACTGGTACCGGTCGCCCGGCAGCGATTCGATCGGAACCAGACCTTCGATGAACAGATCTTCCAGTTCCACGAACAACCCGTACTTGGCCGTGCTGATCACCAGCGCCTGGAACTCTTCCCCCAACCGGTCTTTCATAAACTTCACCTTCTTCCACTCCACCAATTCCCGTTCCGCTTCGGCGGCCCGGCGTTCGGTTAGGGAGCAGGCTTCGGCAATCGCCTGCAGGCCGTCTTCGTTCGGAACGGCTGTCTTGTCGAACAAAGCTCCCAAAAGCCGGTGAACGATCAGATCCGGATACCTCCGGATCGGTGAAGTGAAATGCGTATAGAAATCCGCGGCGAGCGCAAAATGCCCCACGTTCACCGTGCTGTAGCGCGCCTGCTTAAGAGACCGCAGCATCAGATAACTGAGGATGCGCTCCTCCGGCAATCCTTCGATCTTCTTGACCAACTTCTGATAATTACGCGAAGAAATTCGGATCGGCTCATTCAAAGTGGCGATGCTCCGGCGGATCTTCGAACCGTCCCGATTGCGTTCCGTATTGCTGAACTGCTTGACGGGAGTCGCAATGCCTAGAGACACCTTGAAATGCCGGGCCACTTCTTCGAAATCCATAACGCGCTTGGGATCGGGCAGTTCATGAATCCGGTAGATGGAGGCGGGCGCGTGCTGCTCCAGGTGTGCCGCGACAGCCTCATTCGCAGCCAGCATGAACTCTTCAATCAAACGGTTGGCGATATTGCGATCCGCCTTCTTCACGCCGGTCATCGCGCCTAGGTCATCGAACTCAATCTTCGCTTCCGGCATGTCGAAATCGATCGACCCGCGGCGGTCCCGCTTACGGTTCAGGATCAGCGCCAGCTCTTGCATCATTTCGAAGCGGGGAACCAGAGGGGCATAGCGTTCGCGCTGCGCCAAGTCGCCTTCAAGCAGCAGGTGCACATTGGTGTAAGTCATGCGCTCCGCGCTTCGGATCACGCCCCGGCAGAAGTCCTGCGATACCAACTCGCCCTGCCGGTCGAATTCCATCAAAGCGGAAAGCACCAGCCGGTCGGCCTGCGGCTTCAGCGAACAGATGTCCGTCGAAAGCTCGAAGGGAAGCATGGGAATCGCCCGGTCGGGAAAATAGACGCTGGTCCCGCGCACCTTCGCCTCTTCATCGATCGGAGAACCGGGCCGGACATAATGGCTCACGTCGGCAATGTGAACATGAAGCGCGAAATGCCCGTTCTCCAACCGGTCTACCCATACGGCGTCGTCAAAATCCCGCGCCGTTTCACCGTCGATGGTGACGACGGGCATTTCGCGGAAATCGCGCCGTCTCCGCAGTTCTTCCCTCGTGATAATCGCGGGGGTGTTTTGGGCCTGGATCAGAACTTCGGCGGGAAACTGATGCGGCAGGTGGTGCTTGCGAATGATGATTTCGACATCGACGCCGAAATCCCCAGGATGCCCTAGAATCTCGATCACCCGGCCCACCGCGTCCTCGTGCCTGCCTTGACCCGCGAACTCGAGGACCTCCACATTCACGATCATTCCGTCCAGATCCGCCACGTCCCCCACTGTGACCGGAGCCGCCCCGATCCGGTTTTGGGCCGCTGTGGACGGTAGCGCCAAATCGTCCGGGATCTCAATCCAACCCCGCAGGCGCTCGTCCTGGGGCACAACAAAAAATCCGCGTTGGCCGATTCGAAACTCGCCCACCACGGTGGGATGCGCGCGCTTCAGGATCTTTATGATCTCGCCATCCGCCTTGCCATCGCTTTCTATGCGCTTAATGCGGGCAACGGCGCGGTCCCCATTCATGGCGGCGCGGGTTGCGTTTGCAGGAATGAAGATGTCGCCCGTTACACCGTCGATTTTCCGGTCTGGAATCAAGAAACCAAAGCCATCCCGGTGCATGCTGATGCGCCCGGCGGCGAACTCGCGGCCCCGCGCCGTGGCGGAGTAATGGCCCGCGCGAAGTGCTATCAGCTCCCCCCGCTCTACCAGCCGTTCCAGTGACGCATCCAGTTTTTCCCGTTCCGGGCCTTTGGCGTGAAGTTCGCGCGCGAGTTGCTTCAAATTGGCCTTGCCGTGCGGCAGCTTCAGGATGTGCTGCAGCAGCACGCCGTCTTTCATGTTTCAATCATAGAAGATGACGAAATCCCTCCTTGCTCTGATCCTGCTTGCGGGGTCCGCCGCCGGTGCGACCATCCCTCGGCCCGCGCCTGAGCTTGCCATTCACATGACAGATGGCAACCAAACCCTGCTCAGCAGCTACCGCGGCAAGGTGGTATTGCTGGCGTTCGTGTTCACCACCTGCTCGCATTGCCAGAATGTCACCGGCATTCTGAACAACCTTCAAGCGGAGTACGCGCCCAAAGGCGTGCAGGTTCTGGAAAGCTGTTTCAACGATGGCGCGGCAAACTTGACCGCTGCGTTCAAAGACCAGTATGTCCGGGGTTTCCCCGTTGGCTACGACGACAAGTTAACCGTATTGGAGTTCCTTCAACACTCCGCCATTGAGCCCTACTTCGTCCCGATTATTGTGTACGTGGATCGCAAAGGCATCATTCGTTCCCAGTACATCGGCGATGAGCAATATCTGAAGAACCCGGAAGCCAGCATCCGGGCCAGCCTGGACGCGCTGCTGAAGGAACCGGCCAGTGGCATAAAGAACATGACGCGCCGGAAAGCCGGCGCCAGCACCACCTCTTCCCTTCACCGGTAAACAATTCTCCACGCCAGGCGATTGGCCGGCGTCAAAACTTGTGATGTGGCCTCGCCCAATCCCGTTGCTGTTACTGCTTACAGCGTGCCTGGGGGCCGCTCCGGCCCGATTCGCGCGAATCGGAGATTTTGAAGGATCCGCCGAACTCCAGATCCATGCCGCGGATTCGTGGCGGGTGGCGCAGCGCAACACCCCGGTGCTGGAAGGCAGCCGAATCCGCACTGAAGATTCCGGCCGTATTGAGATCGAAATGGACGATGGCAGCGCTCTCCGTCTGACCGGCGGAGCGTTGACTGAGATTTCCGACTATACCCGGCTTTCCACCGGCCAGCGCATCTCTCTTCTATCGATTGACCACGGGACCGTTTACTTCACGGGCCACCCTCGCGATCACGATTCGCTCGGCGTGGCCGTTCCGGGGGCCCAGGTAACGCTTCGCCGCGCCTCCCGAATTCGCTTTGAAGTAGGCGAAAGCGGAAGCCGGATCTCCGTGCTGGAAGGGCTCGTCCGCTTTTCCACGCTCTCCGCCGAGCTTGAGATTCGCGAGGGCCAAATGGCTCGTGTGGAGCCCGGCAACACCTCGCGGTTTTCGCTCTTTCGTGAAATTCCGGAACTCGAAAGCGACGATTGGAGCCGTAAACGGGATATCGCGGAGGAGCAAAGCCACTCCGCGCGCAATCTCCCGGAAGTCCGGTACGGAGCGGCCGATTTAGACCAAGCCGGATCCTGGCTGCAGACCGATGATGCCGGCCTGGTCTGGAAGCCGAAGCTCATTGAAGGCTGGGCTCCGTTCCAAAGCGGCGAGTGGCATTGGTATGACGAGCTGGGCTACACCTGGATCGCCGCCGAGCCATGGGGCTGGACGCCATACCACCACGGGCGTTGGCTGCTTCACCCGTCACTCGGCTGGGTCTGGGCTCCGGGCGCGAGCGCGGTCTTCAAGCCTGGAGAGGTGTACTGGATGCGCGCCAACGGCCTTGCGCTTTGGGGTCCTCTGGCGCCGGAGGAAACCTGGACGGGCGTCGGCCTGCCGCGTCAGTTCGCCGCTCTTCATTCGGCAATCGCCCGTTTTAGTCCCGGTGTTCGGGAGTTTGCGCCGTCCCTCGAAATCGCAAAGCCCAAAGACCTGCTTGCTTCCGCTTCCTTCACCGTGGCTCTGCCATCGCCGCCGCTCGCCGCAGCCCGCTTGGATGCTGTTCGTCCCGCACTGCGCTCCGTGGGAACGCGGCTTGTATCCTTTGCGGCGCCGGAAATCGAGATTCGTGGCGCCAGTTTCGAGCAACGCGCGGCGGCCGTTCCGCCCGCTATAGTATCCGCCCCGCCGCCGCCCGCCCGCACCGTCATTGTGGACCGCCCGGTTTACGTTGAATCCGAACCGGTGGAAGTCTACTATCCCGTCCCGGTTTATAGCGGCGTCGTGGTGCTGAACCCGCAGAACGCCGCTCCGGCGCGGCGCAATCCCCGGACGCACGACAAAAAGGACGCCCCGCCTGCGGCACAGACGGACGCCTCCCCTCTGCCCCACATGCCGAAGCGAATCACTCCCCCGGAAGCTCCCCATCCCTTCACGCCGGTGGACGTCGGCCCAGCGGCAAAGCCGATTGGCGGTGCCGATGATCCCAACCCTTCAAACGCCAATGAGAAGTTTCGTCCTCAATAGGAGGATGGCTTACTCCAAGGTTCCATTAAGGAACGAGCGGACCTCTTCAGCAAGCTGCCGGGAAGTATACGGTTTCTGCAAGAATCGATAACCTTCACGGCGCTTCATGGTTTCCGATTCGTTAAAGCCGCTTGAGAACAGCACCGGCGGTTTCGGCGATATTGCGAGCATCTGCTCAAAAGCCTCATCCCCGGTCATCACGGGCATGGAAAGATCCATAATGATCAGCGAAATTTCATCTACGCGCGTGCGGTAAATCGCAACTCCTTCGGCTCCATCGGCCGCGCTCAGCACCTGGTACCCGTAGCGGGTCAGAGTGGCTTCCGCCAACTTACGGACACTCGGCTCGTCGTCAATCACCAGCACAGTCCCTGTTCCCCACAGGTCCCCTTTCCCTGAACTGTCGGGGTTGGGTTCCGCCCCCTCCAAGCTTGCTGGGAAATAGACCGTAAAAATCGTGCCCACTCCCCTCCGGGTTTGCACGTTCAACGCGCCCCGATGGCTGCGGATGATACCGACCGCCGCGGCAAGGCCCAGACCGCGGCCTTTTACCTTGGTAGTAAACATCGGGTCGAAAATCCGCGCTTTCACCTCCTCCGTCATCCCGCAACCGGTGTCTCTTACTTCGATTAAGACATATGGTCCGGACGGCAGATTGCCGGAAAGCGTCAGCGCGCTCAGTTCCTCGGCCCGTACCTCGCGGCTCTCCGTCGAGATCGTAATTGTTCCCGGTACCCCGCCAATGGCATCCGCGGCGTTGATCACCAGATTCATAACGATCTGCTGAATTTGGCTCGGATCCCCGCTCACGAGCGGTAAGTTCTTGCCCAGGTTCCACCGCATCGCAACGTTGGGCGAGAGCGGCATCTCGACCAACTCACTGATCTCGCGTACCAACTGCGAAACGTCCACCGCATTCGTCGCCGCGCGCGGTTTTCCTGAGTAGCCGACTAGCTGACTGGTCAAATCCGACGCCAACCGGCTGGCCCGAAGCACCTCGCCAAGCAAACCGAATGCCGGATGCTCCGGCGTGACCGCATCGAGAGCAAGACTCGCGTTACCGATCATGGTGGTCAGCAGGTTATTGAAATCATGAGCGATGATACCGGAGAGGAGTCCTAATGACTTCAGCTTCTGTGCTACCAGAAACTGCTTTTCCAGCAGTTTTCGCTCAGAAAGATCAAGCACAAAGGCCATGCAAGTCCAATCCGGAGGTCCGCTTAACCGTACACCGCCGACCCAAACGGGAACTACGGATCCATCCTTCCGGTAAAACTCCTTCTCGTAGGGAGGAAAGGACCCTTCGCGAATGGCGCGTTCATGGGCGAATTGGTCCATGCGGTGATACTTCGCAGGAGTCATGTCGCGCCATTTCAGCGCTCCGGTTAGAACCACGTCGCGGCTCTGGCCGGTCATCTCCAGGAACGAAGCGTTTGCGTCCAGCACGCATTCTTCGTTAACTTCAAAGATGCCGATTACATTTGAATCGAATAACGACCGGAAGCGCTGCTCGGTATGGCGCAGAACGGAAAGAGTTTGCTCGGCTTGTACCCTGGCCTGCTGCTCCCGTTTCAATAAATCTCCGCGCTCCTGTTCCAAATGAACACGGTCTGTGACATCCACGGAAATCCCGGCTAAATATCGGCTGCCCGAGGAGTCGGTGAAGGGAAAACGAAATGTGAGAAAGTGCCGGGATCCTTCCTGCCAGGGCAAAACCTCCGTGCACTGGACCATCCGATTCTGCTCCAGCGCAAACAGGTCCTGACGGCGGATCTCCTCGGCTGTTTCGACGGGCCAGATATCGCCGTCGGAGTTGCCCCGCCACTTTCCATAACCATCGCCAAAGAGAAGGTCCACCGCCCGGTTGGCATACAAATATTTACCGCTCTCTTCTTTCAAGTACGCCAGCATGGGGCTGTTGCTCATGAAAGCCTCAAACAGCTCCCGGCTTTCGAGAGGAGCAGCTTCCCCTTTCGCAGCGGACGAGAGTTGCTCCTCCAACTCCGCAACTCGCGCTCGCAACTGTATAATCTCTTCGTCCTCCATTCCGGTTCTGCCGGGACGCACAAAAAGAAAGAGCCCCAATCGATCTTGCAATCGAGGGGCCCTGACGTTTAACAGCTATTTTTCAGGTTAAATCCGCTCACCTGGCTTAGACCGCTCTTTCCGTTGGCTCGCGGCAGCGAACAGACCTTCCAGTTGCGCTTCCGGGATGGATATCGAGAGTTTGAGTACTTTGCCCTCCGTTGTTACATCCAGGCTCTTCGCCAGAGTGGCTACAGACGCTTCGGCCGGGTTGCCGCTGGTCTGTACCATGGAAGCAAGCAACTTCACCACGTCCCGCAACGCCGTCGCGTCCTGATCGGAATCGGCCACCGCCTCACCGGTAACCAGCACCGGAGAGGTAAAGGTTACGCCACCGCTGGTTTCCTGGACTTTCTTTAGCAGATCGCCCTGAAGCACGCCGTTGAATGGATTTCCGGAGTTTTCCGCCTTGCCGCCCAGACTGGAAAGCGGCACAACCGAAACTGTCCAGGCATCCGTTGCGGAGTACGCCGCAATCTTTGCCGCCAGCGCCGAATTCAGCGGTGTTGCTACATTTCGGCGGTCGATGGCAGCTCTTACCGCAACCAGATCGCCCACTAGCACAAGTGTAGGAGCGGTCGCATCCAAGACTGCCATTGCCTCGTGGGCATTCGGCTCAGAGCTGGTAATCAGTTGCGCGCCGTTATAATCCGTGACCGTGTGCTTTCCATCGGCTGCGGCCAGGGTGGAAATTTTAGCCGCATTAAACGTCCCGCGGACAATCACCAACCCGTGTTGATGTCCGCCTGAACTTGCCATAACGACCTCGTCCAACTCCGAGCGCGGATCGAAACCGCTAGCCTTGACAAACTTATCGAAGTCCGGGTTCGCCGGCAGGGACCGAAGAACGAACTGGCCGAACGGAGACGTTTTCGCTTTTGCGATATTTACGCCCGCCACAACCTGCGCGTCCGGCATAATCAAGTTCAGAAGTGCAGGATCCGCCGCCGAAAGGAAAGATGACGCTCCCAGAAAGGCGGCCGCAAAAGCAATGTGTCGCATATAGCTCCTCTTGTCTGCTTAACGAAGTCCGGACACTG
>JALYXI010000360.1 GCA_030947245.1 Acidobacteriota bacterium | reverse complement strand
ACCGCCAAATCGCTTCGCGGGCCGCAAGGCGTGTGGTTCCAGAACGGGAAGCTATTTGTTGCCGATACGCAGAACAACCGAGTACTCATTTACAACCAGATTCCGGCGGCGAACGGCGCGGCGGCCGATATCGCCCTCGGTGTCCCGAACCTGACCACCGCGGTTCCGGTTGCGCTCACCATCGTTACGGCCGCCGCGAACAATCTGACCAGCCCGGTATCGGTTAGTTCCGACGGCACGCGCCTGTTTGTCACGGATTTAGGGGCGAACCGGGTTCTGATCTGGAATTCCATCCCCACTTCCAATCAGGCCCCGGCGGATGTCGAGATCGGCCAGCCCGACATGAACGGATCGGCGGAAAACAATTCTTCGGCATTATGCCCTTCGAACGGGACGGTTTCCTCCACCGACTCCACGCTGACTTATCCGGCGCGCTGCGGCAAGACCATGTCCTTCCCGCGCTTTGCTTTATCGGACGGCACGCGCTTGTACGTGGCCGATGGCGGCAATGACCGCGTTCTGATTTATTCGGCGATTCCCACCTCGAACGCTGCTGCCGCGGATGCCATTCTGGGGCAGCAGGATGATGTCAGCAACATCTCCGGCGATAATGCCGACCAGTTCCAGACGCCCACATCGCTCGCTTGGGATGGAACGAATTTGTACGTAGCGGATGTGTTCAACCGGCGCGTTCTGGCGTTCTCGCCCGCGGAAAATCTGCTGCCCCCGGCTTCCGTCCGCAATGCGTTCAGCCTGGAAGTGTTCGCCATCGGTTCGGTCACCATCGGCGGCACAATCAAGGAAAACGACGTCATCACCATTTCCATCACTCATACCGATAGCAGCGGCACGGCGCAAACCACGGATTATAAGTACACCATTCTGAAAGCCGATACGCTCGATACGGTAGTGGCCGCGCTGGTGAAGATGATCAATATCCCGGGCGATCCTTACGTCACGGCGCGGCCCAACATCAGCACGGAAGGGATTGAGCTGACCGCGAAGAAGGGCGGGGCGGCGGGGTCCGGGATCGGCTACTCCACAACGCTTTCGACCGGCGCTGTGATCACTTCAACGGCGGCGGGGACCAGCCTCACTCTCAATTTGCAGGACGCGGCCAAAGTTGCGATCGGGTCTCTGATCACCGTCTTCGGCACGAATCTTTCCGACACCACGGAGAGCGCCTCAATGAGCGGGGATTACGTTCCCAATGTCCTTGCCCGCACGCAGCTTTTCATTGACGGATTACCCGCGCCGCTGCTTCTGGTCTCGCCCACGCAGATCAATGCGCAACTCCCGTTTGAAGCGGCGGACCGCACCAGTGTCAGCGCTTATGTGCGCACCGTTCACGCCGATGGAACGGTGACCGTTTCGAATCCGCAAGCCGTGTCCGTGGTGGGGGCTAACCCGGGAATTCTCGCGCAGAGTGGAACGGATCCAAGGCCCGGCAACGTGTATCACGCCTACTCCAATTCCACCGGTCTAATTTCTGTGGATGGAACCATCAAGGCCGGCGACGTGGCGACAGTTACTATCGCGGGCGCGACTTATACCTACACGGTCACGGCAACGGACACTCTCACCACAATTCGGGACGCCTTGATTGCGAAGATCAACAACGATCCGAATTCACCGGTGACGGCTAGCGCGGGAAATGTGTTTACACGAATTCTGCTGCAGGCGAACATCGGCGGTCCTGATTCCAACGGCATCGGCTACACGGCGGCTGCTGCTTCAGGCAATAGCTTGATCCTTACCGCATTGACCTCTCAGTTGTGTTGCGCTAACCCAAGCGGTGGTCTGGTCAACACAGGCGGTGGTCTGGTCACGGATAGCAATCCCGCGGTACCCGGCGAGATTCTCTCTATTCTGGCCACCGGCCTCGGGCAGACCACGGCGGGTATCGACTCGGGAAGAATCGCGAGTACGACGAGCGGAGGCTCAAGTTCCGACAGCGCTCAGGATGCGCCGCTTACGCCGATAGATTCTATTCTGGCCGGCGGACAGACAGCGAACATCGTTTCCACGGGATATGCGCCAGGCTTGGTCGGCACCTTTCAGGTTCAGTTCCAACTCTCCACCAGCCTGGCGGCAAACTCGCAAACTCAGCTCACCATCGCTCAGCAACTCTTTGTCTCCAATGTGGTCACGTTCCCGGTTGTCGCGCCGTGATCGCAATGAACGAAGCTTCATATGGCGTGTGATTTGCTACATTTGTAGGAGTACATTTATGAAACTTACCATCGCTGCAATTCTCGCGCTTGGCATTTCCGCGTTCGCGCAGGATTCCGCCAAGCAGGATATGAAAGACGCCGGACACGAAACCAAAATGGCCGCCAAAGATGTGGGCCACGGTACCGTTAGGGCGACCAAGAAAACCGGCCACGCCATCAAGAAAGGGACCAAGAACACCGTTCACGCGGCAGCGTCCGGAACCGAAAAAGGCGCGGATAAACTGAAAGATAAGACCCAATAACCGGGATCTGTTTTACAACTTTGCCTCACCAGGCTGCCGCTTAAAACCGGCAGCTTTTTTTATGCCTTTACTCATCAACCTTCAGGAAATTTCAAAAACGTTCGGCGCGGCTCCCCTGTTCGAAGGCGTTTCCCTCACCATTTCAGATGGCGACAGGATGGGCTTGATCGGTCCCAATGGGGCGGGGAAGTCAACTTTGCTTCAGATTTTGGCGGGGCTGCAGGAGCCGGATCGCGGTGTCCGGTCATTCAAAAAACTGCTGCGGATGGGGTACGTAGCGCAGGAGGCTGCCTTTCCGGAAGGCAGGACGGTAAGCGATCTGTTGACGCCTGAAGTGTTGGGGCGCACTGGCTTCCCGGACGGGACGGTACGCGTCGAGTCGCTTTCGGGCGGTTGGCGGAAGCGGCTTGCGATTGCGCAGGAACTGGCCAAAGAGCCCGACGTGTTGATACTCGATGAGCCGACCAACCATCTGGATCTGGAAGGAATCGTCTGGCTGGAGAAGCTGTTGAAATCTTCGCCGTTCGCTTGCGTGGTGGTGAGCCATGACCGGTATTTTCTGGAGAATATAGCCACCGAAATGGCTGAATTGAGCCGCCAGTACCAGGGCGGATTGTTGCGCGTCAAAGGAAACTACAGCGAGTTTCTCATCCGCCGGGATGAACTGCTCAGCGTTCAGGCGCGGCAGCAGGATGCGCTTCAGAACAAGGTGAAGGGAGAGATCGAGTGGCTGCGGCGCGGGGCCAAGGCGCGTACTTCGAAATCCAAGGCACGGATCGACGATGCGGGCCGGCTGATGGCGGAGCTGGCGGACGTGACCGCGCGTAACCAGACGGGGACGGCGAAGATCGATTTTCAGGCTTCCGAGCGCAAGACGAAAAAGCTGATTGAAGTTCGCGGGCTGGAGAAGACTCTGGGCGGGCGTCCGTTATTCCGCGGTCTGGATCTGCGGCTTTCGCCGGGCCGCCGCGTTGGCCTGGTGGGGGCTAACGGGACGGGCAAGAGCACGCTGCTGAAAATCCTGCGCGGCGATTTGGAACCGGATGGCGGAGTGGTGGAACGCGCGGACGGTGTGCGCGTGGTGTATTTCGACCAGAATCGGATCCAGCTTGACCCTGCGGCGACCTTGAAGCGAGCGCTGGTGTCCCATGGCGATTCGGTGATTTATCAGGATAAACCGGTTCATGTGATGTCCTGGGCCAAGCGCTTTTTGTTCCGGGCGGAACAGTTGGAAATGCCGGTGGGGCGGCTATCGGGCGGCGAGAAAGCGCGCGTGCTGATTGCAAAGCTGATGCTGGAACCGGCCGATGTGCTGTTGCTGGATGAGCCGACCAACGATCTCGACATTCCGACGCTGGAAGTGCTGGAAGAGAATCTAGCCGATTTCCCGGGCGCTCTGGTTCTGGTGACGCATGACCGCTTCATGCTGGACAACGTGTCGAACATCGTGGTCGGGCTCGATGGGGAGGGAGGCGCTGGAGTGTTCGCCGATTACGGGCAGTGGGAAGAGGCCCAAGCGCGATTGCGAAAGCCTTCCCGCGTGGAGAAGGACGTCCCGCGCGGGAAGGAGCCGGCTCCACCCGGCAGGAAGCGCCTGTCGTATCTGGAAACCCGGGAATGGGAAACCATTGAGGCGCGGGTGGAAGGCGCGGAAGCGGCGGTGCAGGCGGCGCACTTCGCCCTGGAAGATCCGAAGGTGAATACCGACCCTCAGCGGTTACAACAAACAGTGGACGAGTTGAACCGCGCGCAGGAAACCGTTGACGAGCTGTATGCCCGCTGGGCCGAACTGAGCGCCAAGGTTTCTTAACTATCAGCCAGTTCGGCGGGGCTGGCGGTTCCGGTGCCGCGCTTCATCACCGTAACGGCGGCCACCCGGTTGCCGAATGCCGCGGCTTCGGCGGGGGTGGCTCCGGCTACCAGCGCGGCAACCGCTCCGGCGGAGAAGCTGTCGCCTGCTCCGCAAATATCGACCGGGTTCGGGATCGGAGTCGCGCGTATCAGTTCTTCGCCTCCCGCTGTGATAACCAACGCGCCGTTGCCGCCCTGCGTGACGCACAACAGCGGCAGATTGGCTTCCGCGCGCCAGCCTCGCAGATCGGAACCGACGGCCTCAGCTTCCTCACGGTTCACTTTCACCATGACATTGCGGAAGTGGCGGGGGCGGGTGCGCGAATCGACCCAGATGATGAGTTTCGGAAATTTGAGCGAGAGAGTGGCCAGATGTTCGCGGATTCGCCCGGTGACTATGCCGCCCGCAGCCGTTTCGGCCTGGTCGGAAACAAAGAGGGCGTCGAATTCGGGGACCAGCGCGTCCAGCTTGGCGAGAACCGCTGATTCAACCGCTTCGGGCATGTCCTGTGTGCGAATGAAATCGACGCGGGGCCGGTCTTCCGCGCCGGTTTGGCGATTGATCAGCTTGGTGTAAGTGAAAGTTGAGATTTCGGCCGACTGTACCAGTTGCTGTTCGATTCCGCCGCGCTCCAGCGCATGCTTCAGCTCAAGACCGAAGCCGTCCGTGCCCACCGCGCCCAGAACCGCGACCCGGCCGAAGCCGAGAGCCACGGCGTTGTTCGCCACCGTGCCGCCGGCCCCGGGTGTAATCTCGGTCTCGACGACGGCGATACGGGGAATGCCGGTTTCGCGTGACGGTTCCGCTTCGGCCGGATCATAGGTGCACCAGCGGTCCAGGCAGATGTCGCCCAAAATCAGAGCGCGCTTGGCCGGAAGCGCGGCTAGAATTTCCGCTACATTCATGCCAGCAGTGCCCTTCGAAGCGCCGGAAATGTGGCCCGGTGGTCGCCGCGGAAATACATGCTGCTGCCACCGTCGGCCACGGTTCGGACCAGGATCGTCTTATGCGGGCGGAAGTAATAGCCGGGGTCGTCTTTCGAAAGTTCGCGATGAATATCGCCCGCGATGGGAACAAGGTCGAAGACGGCGGTGGTGAATTTCGTAATGGCGCGGCCTTCCTGATGAGCGGCGTTGCGGGCCATCGATAGCGCTTTCAGGTAGACCTCGGGACCCATAATCGCGGAGCCGAAGTTGATCAGTACGCCGCCTTCCAGATTCTCGACCGCGCAGGTGAAGACCAGAAAATCGTGGTAACTCGTTTTTCCGAATGCGGCGCCATCGAAGTTGGGGTGCTCATGAAGAATGTCGTAGCCGATGCCTACATGTACCGTGACAGGGATGCCCAGGCGATACGCCGCGGCCAGAACGCTCAGGTCTTTGTAGGGGTAATCGCTGGCGAGTATGCGGGCGCCTACGTGTTCGCCAAGCCCTTCGTCACGGGCCGCGGCTTCGGCCACCCAATCGTTGAGTTCCCCGGTCTCCCGCCACAGGCCAAACTCGCCGGAGCGTATGTAACGGGCGACGCTCTCCGTGGTGGCCCCGATGCGCGCCAGTTCGTAATCGTGAATGGCTCCGGCGCCGTTCATGGCAACGTGGGTGAAGAAGCGGCGCTCCAGCAAGTCGATCAGATAAAGGTTCATGCCGGCTTTGAAGACATGGGCACCCATCATCAGGATGCGGGAAGCGCCCGCCCGCTGCGCCGCGTGGAGGCGCTGAGCCAACTCCGCGAGTTGGGGATGTTCAAACGGAGGAGCCGGGGCGTCCAGCGCCAGCCACCAC
>JALYXI010000355.1 GCA_030947245.1 Acidobacteriota bacterium | reverse complement strand
CGGACCTGGAAACACCAATCGCTTCCGAGTTTCTGCAATATCTGCGGCGCATGGGCGCCCGGATCGTCGTGCTGGGCGCCGCGGAACATGACCGTCTGGTGGCCGCGAGCTCGCATGTTCCGCAACTGGCTTCCACGGCGCTTGCCGCAACTCTGGCCGGACTCTACCCCGAAGCGGCCCGTGTCGCCGGCCCGGGTTTGCGCGATTCCACACGCCTGGCCCTTAGCTCCTATGAGCTGTGGCGTGATATCGTGTCCACCAATACGGTTGCAATCGAAGAAGTGTTAAGCGCCTATATTCAGAAGCTTGAGTTCCTTCGGGAAAATTTGCGAACGCGGCAGCTGCAGGACGAGTTTGCCCAGGCCGCCCGGTTCGCGCAAGCCTTGCGGGAGGATTAGAACGTGATCACCAGACGAGCCATGCTGGCAATTTCCGCAGGAGCATTGCTGGCGGCGGAGCAACAACTGTTCGTGAAGGGAATCTGTTCCATCATTTTCCCCAAAACGATGCCGCTTCCGGACAAGCTGAAACAAGCCAAAGCGGCGGGATTCGATGCCGTGGAAATGAGGATCGGCGAAGAGATTCCTCTTGACGCCGGAGCGGCGCAGTTGAATGAAATCGGGCAGTCCGCGCGGGAAGCGAAGATCCGGATCGCAACATTGTGGGCCTCTCAGCCGCTGCATGCCAATCCGTTGAACAGCGCGAGCAGCGAAGTGCGGGCGCGCGGCGTTGCGGATTTGCGCAAATGCATCGACATCGCGCGCCAAGTGCAGTGCGATGCGATTCTACTGTATCCGGGATCGGTCACTCGGGATCTGGGTTATGAAGTGACCTGGGAGCGGTTCACAGTGGAGTTAGCGAAAGTGGTTCCAGCGGCTGCCGAAGCACGCGTGTACCTCAACATGGAAAACGTATGGAACCGGTTTCTGCTGAGTCCGCTTGAGATGCGGGCGTTTGTGGATCAGTTCAAGAGTCCGTGGTTGCAGGCGCACTTCGATATCGGGAACATCATGCAGTACGGCATCCCGCAGGATTGGATTCGCACGCTGGGGACGCGCATCCGCCGCGTGCATGTGAAGGATTACAAGCTGGCGAAGGGCGGCGCGCAGGGCCGGTTTGTGGATTTGTTCGAAGGCGATGTGGATTGGAAAGCCGTAATGGATGCGCTTCGGGCTGTGGGGTATTCGGGTTTTATGTCCCCCGAGATCAGCTACAGAGCCGGCGAGGAAGGACAGCTAGAAACCGTATCGCAGCAGTTAGACCGCATACTCGCGATGTAGAACCCGAGGCGAACCTTGCGACCCGCCCCGGAATACGTCACATGATCAATTTGCAGGCGCGGGCGGACCCGAAGGCGATTCCGGGCGTGTCTGTTAACCTGAACTTTCTTGCTTTGCCATGAACCCATTCGAACTCACGCGCGCGCTGGTCGATATCGAGTCCATCACCTCGAATGAAGAGAAAGCCGGCCTGTACCTGTTCGACTACTTGAGCGCAATGGCGCGGGAGTTCGATGGCGTAGCGGAGCGAATGGATGTGGAGCCGGGCCGCTTCAATGTGTTCGCGCGGTTTGGAAACCCTGTGGTCACGCTTTCCACCCACATGGACACCGTGCCTCCCTTCTTTGCGTCGCGCGAGGATGACGAGTTCATCTGGGGACGCGCAGCGTGCGATACGAAGGGAATTATCGCGTCCATGATCTTCGCGGCGCGGAAGCTGCTGGAAGCGGGAACGCGCGAGTTGGGATTGCTGTTCGTTGTGGGCGAGGAGCGCAACAGCGCCGGGGCGTACCATGCCAGCCGCAACCCGCGCGGATCGCGATTCCTGATCAATGGAGAACCGACCGAAAACCGGCTGGCTTTGGGCTCAAAGGGTTCTCTGCGGTATGAGGTGATAGCAAATGGCAGGATGGCGCACTCGGCCTACCCGGAATTGGGCGATTCCGCAATCGATAAACTGCTGGCCGTTCTCGCACGCATGCGAGAAATCGAGATGCCGGAAGACTCGCTCTTAGGCCGTTCAACTCTGAATATCGGAGTTCTCTCAGGCGGGCGCGCGCCCAACATCATTGCGGATGAAGCCAGAGCGGAAATTCTGATCCGGCTGGTTGGCGGCGCGGAAAGTTTAAAAACGGCTATGAAAGCCTGCGAGGCGCCGGGCGTGAGTGCGCATGAAGTGCTGGAGATTCCGGCGCTGCGATTGGGCAGTCTGCCAGGATTTCAAACAACAGTGGTTGCCTATACCACTGACATTCCGGCTTTCGGGGGCCAATGGGGTCAGCCGTTTCTTCTGGGGCCAGGCAGCATTCACGTTGCCCATACGTTGGAGGAACGAATTCCGAAGGCGCAGATCACGGAAGCGGTGGAACTGTATGCGCGAATCGTGAAGCAGCTACAAAACTCATGAGTGAAGCAATCGACGTAGGCGTGCTGGGCGCGACCGGGATGGTGGGCCAGCATTTTATCAACTTTCTGCAGGGCCATCCGTGGTTCCGTCTCACATGGCTGGGCGCCAGCGAGCGTTCCGCGGGCAAGCGGTACCGCGATGCCGCGGTATGGCATTTGGGCGGCGAAACGCCCATGGCGGTTGCGGACCTAATCGTTCAAGAAGCGAAGCCGGGCAATGCGCCAAAGCTCCTATTCTCCGCGATGGATGCAGCGGTGGCGACGGAGATTGAACGGGCATTTGCGCAATCGGGCCACGTCATTGTTTCGAATTCCCGCAATCACCGGATGGAGCCGGATGTTCCGCTGCTAGTGCCGGAGGTGAATCCGGATCATCTGCAGTTGCTGCGCGCGCAGCGGGCGCGCGGGTGGAAAGGCAGCATTGTGACCAACCCGAATTGTTCCACCGTCGTTTTGACAATGGCACTCGCGCCGTTGAAGCAGTTCGGAATTCAGCGCGTATTGGTGACCACTATGCAGGCACTCTCGGGCGCCGGTTATCCGGGTGTCCCTTCGGTGGACAGCACAGCGAATGTTGTGCCTTATATCGGTGGCGAAGAAGAGAAGATGGAGCAGGAGACGCAGAAGATCCTGGGCACTCTGCGGCCGGACCGCATTGAGGCTTTAGAGGCGCAAGTGAGCGCGCATTGCAACCGTGTGCCGGTGATGGACGGGCATACGATCGCCGTTTCGGTCTCCCTTGCGCAGAAGCCCGCGATGGCGGACGTGCAGCGCGCCATGGAAGAGTTCCGCGGCCTGCCCCAGGAGCGCCAGCTTCCAAGCGCGCCGGCCCATCCTGTGCAGTACATGCCGCAGCAGGACCGCCCGCAACCGCGCAAGGATGTGGAACGGGAGCGGGGCATGGCAGTATTTATCGGGCGGCTGCGGCCTTGTGGCGTGTTGGGCTATAAGTTCGTAGCTCTGGGACACAACACCGTTCGCGGGGCCGCCGGCGCCGCTGTGTTGAATGCGGAGTTGATGCACTCGGAAGGTCTTATTTAACGATGATTGTGATGAAGTTCGGCGGATCCTCGGTGGAATCCGCCCAGGCGATTGAGCGTGTCGCGGGAATCGTGAAATCGCGCGAAGAGCGCCGGCCCGTAGTGGTTGTTTCGGCAATGGGCAAGACCACCAACAAGCTTCTGGCAATTGCGCAATCCGCAGTGCGCGGCAAGCGTGAGGAGTATCTTGGTCAAATCCACGATCTGCGGGACTTTCATTCCCGGGAAGCGCGGCATCTGGTGGCGCTTTCCGACCGGACGGCGCTCGACAGGACGCTGGATGACCACTTTCAGGAACTGACAGAACTGGCCAAGGGCCTGGCCGTATTGGGCGAGTTGACGCCCCGGGCGACCGATGCCATTGCGAGTTACGGAGAGCGGCTGTCGAGCTATATTGTGACGCTGGCATTCCGGCATCTGGGGATCGCGGCGATTCACATGGATGCGCGGCAATTGATTGTGACGGACAACCGGCACACTCAAGCCGCACCGCTCTACCCCGAAACCTACGCGCGGCTTGCGGAACGGGTGCCTCAGGCATCGCGCGATCATGTGATCGTGATGGGCGGATTTATCGGAGCGACGCGGGAAGGGGTGACCAGCACGCTGGGCCGCGGCGGTTCGGACTTTACAGCGTCCCTTGTGGGCGCTGGGATTTCGGCGGAGGAGATTCAAATCTGGACGGATGTGGACGGAATGTTGACCGCCGATCCTTCGCTGGTTCCCGATGGTCACCGGGTTCGTACCATCTCGTTCGCGGAAGCGGCGGAGTTGGCTTACTTCGGCGCGAAGGTGCTGCACCCGGCAACGGTTGTGCCGGCGGTTGAGAAAAATATTCCGGTACTGATTCTGAACTCGCGGCGGCCGGAGGTGGAAGGGACGCGCATTGTGGCGGAAGGCGTCCATTGCTCCAATGCCGTGAAGTCGATTGCGTGCAAGCGCCGGGTGTCTTTGGTGAACATTCATTCGACGCGCATGTTCATGGCGCACGGCTTCTTGCGCCGAATCTTTGAAGTGTTCGACCGGTATGAGACGTCAGTTGATATGGTGGCGACATCGGAAGTGAGCGTGTCGCTGACCATTGACGACCCATCCCGGTTCGCAGCGATTTTTGCGGAGTTGGAACAGTTCGCCGAAGTGACGATCGAAAATGACCAGGCGATCATCTGCTTAGTAGGAGAGAATATCCGGCATACGCCAGGCGTTTCGTTGAGCGTCTTCCGGGCGCTGGAAGGTGTGAATGTGCGGATGATCTCCCAAGGGGCTTCACTTTTGAACTTGAGCCTGGTGGTTTCCGGGCAGGACCTGAGCAGAGCCGTCCGGGCGCTGCATGAGGAACTTTTTCGCGAAACCGATGCGGCGGTGTTTGCATGAACCTTGCGTTGGTGGGATACGGGAAGATGGGCAGGTTGATCGATCAGCTTGCGCCGGAATACGGGTTCACGGTGACGGCGCGGGTGGAGAATTCGGATGCGATCGGAAGCATTCGTGACGCATCCGTTGCGATTGATTTCTCAGTAGCCGGCGCAGTGGTGGGGAATGCGGAGCGGTTGGCCGAGGCTGGAGTGAACATAGTGGAAGGAACGACGGGTTGGTTGGAGCACTTGCCCGAAGTGAAAGCGTCTCTCGAAAAGCATGGGACAGCGATGGTTTGGAGCCCGAACTATTCGGTGGGAGTTAACGTGTTCTTTCGATTGGCAGCGCAGGCGGCGGCGCTGTTGAGAGATGCGCCGGAATACGAGGCGTGGGTGTGGGAGATTCATCATTCGGCGAAAAAGGATGCTCCTTCGGGTACGCTGTTGAAGCTGGTAGCGGAGATGAAGGGCGCCGGGATTACGAGGGTGAATGTAGCTTCCAACCGGGCCGGAGCGATACCGGGAACGCATGAGATCGGTTTCGATTCCGCAGCCGATACCATCACGCTTCGGCACGCGGCGCGAAACCGGGAAGGGTTTGCGCGCGGAGCATTGAAAGCGGCACAGTGGGTTGTGGGAAAGACGGGCTTTCACGAATTCGACGAGGTTCTTTTCTCATGAGCATGTTCACGGGCTGCGGTACCGCACTGGTCACTCCGTTTCGCAAAGATCTGTCGCTCGATGAAGACACACTGCGGCGTTTGGTGCGGCGGCAAGTGGAAGCGGGCATTGACTTTCTGGTACCGTGCGGGACCACCGGGGAGAGCCCGACGCTGACGCATGAGGAACATTTGCGCGTTGTGCGGATTACGGTGGAAGAATGCGCGGGAAGCGTACCGGTGCTGGCGGGCGCCGGGGGCTACAACACGCGTGAAGTAATCGAACTGGCGCGGGAAGTTGAGAAGCTGGGCGCGCAAGGGATTCTTTCCGTGACACCGTATTACAACCGGCCGACTCAGGAAGGGTTGTTTCAGCATTATAAGGCGATTGCGGAGGCGATCCGGATCCCGGTCGTCATTTATAGTGTGCAGGGGCGCACGGGTGTAAATGTGGAGCCGGCCACGCTCGCGCGGTTGGCGGAGTTGCCGAATATCATCGGCGTGAAAGAAGCGTCGGGCAACATTTCCCAGATGGCGGCGGTGATCCACCAAGTCCCCGAGGGTTTCCTGGTGTTTTCCGGTGACGATGCGATCACACTGCCCATTGTGGCGCTGGGCGGGCATGGCACAATCTCCGTCGTGTCGAATGAGATACCCGGGCCGATGACAAAGCTTGTGCGATATTGCCTGGAAGGCAACTTCGCGGAAGCGCGCAGGCTGCAGCGTCAGTACCTGCCTTTGATGGAAGTGAACTTCGTGGAATCGAACCCGATTCCGGTAAAGGCGGCAATGGCTCTGATGGGATTGCTGGAACCGGTGTACCGTCTGCCCATGGCGCCGCCGGGGCCGGAGAGTCTGGCAAGGATCCAACGGGCGTTGAGGAGCTGCGGCCTTGCAAAAGGAAATTGAAGAGCTGTACGAGGCCAAGCCGGCGTTCTACCATGTAGCGGACCAGCAGGTGTTTTTCCTGTTCAAGCAAGCGTTGAACGAGGGCGCAATTCGCGCGGCTGAGCCGGATGCGGGTTCACCAACCGGCTGGCGCGTGAATGCGTGGGTGAAGAAGGGTATCCTGCTGGGATTCCGGATGGGCGTGATTGTGGATCAATCGATTGACGCAGCGAAGCAGCCATTCTTCGACAAGGACACATATCCGGTGCGGCGGTTTACGGTGGAATCGGGAGTCCGGATTGTGCCAGGTGGATCTTCGGTGCGCGACGGATGTTACGTCGGCAAGAGCGTGACCTGCATGCCACCGATGTTCATCAATGCGGGTGCCTGGGTGGGGGATGGAACCATGGTGGATAGCCACGCGTTGGTGGGAAGCTGCGCGCAGGTGGGGCGGAACTGCCATATTAGCGCTGCTTCGCAACTGGGGGGAGTGCTGGAGCCCGTCGGCGCCATGCCGGTGATTCTTGAAGATGACGTGCTGGTGGGCGGCAACTGCGGCGTGTACGAAGGCACGGTGGTGCGCCGGGGCGCGGTGCTGGGAACAGGAACCATTCTGAATCGCTCGACGCCGGTGTATGATCTGGTGCGGAAAGAGATTCATCGCGCGACCGATGAGGCGCCCCTTGTGATTCCGGAAGGCGCGGTGGTGATTGCGGGCAGCCGCGCGGTGACTCACGGAGCCGGGAAAGATTGGGGCATTTCTGTCTATACCCCGGTAATTGTGAAATACCGGGATGAGAAGACAGGGACGCGGGTGCAGTTGGAGGATCTGCTGCGGTGATCGATCTTTCTGGCCCGGTGATCGACCTTTCCGGCAGGGTGGCGATTGTTACCGGCGCAGGCCGCGGGATCGGGCGGGCGATCGCGCAGAAGCTTACCGCCGCGGGCGCATCCGTGGTGGTGAACGATCTGGATCCCGGGCCGGCCGAAGAAACGGCGGCGCTGCTGGGTGCAGGTGCGCTGGCTATAGCGGGCGATATCACAGCGCCGGATTTTCCGGCTCATCTGGTGGCGCGAACCGTCAATGAGCGGGGCGGGATCGATATCGTAATCAACAACGCAGGGTATACCTGGGACAACGTGATTCAGAAGACTACGGATGAACAGTTCCAAGCCATGCTGGATATTCACATCACGGCGCCCTTCCGGCTATTGCGGGCGGCTTCGGCGTACCTGCGGGAGGCGGCCAAGAGAGAGACCGCCGAGGGGCGGCGGGTGATGCGCAAAGTGGTGAATATCACGTCGATTGCCGCGACAGACGGCGGCGCGGGACAGGCGGGCTATGGGTCGGGAAAGGCCGCGGTGATGGGGCTAACCCGCGTTCTTGCCAAGGAATGGGGCCGGTACAACGTCAACGTGAACTGCGTCGGATTCGGGCTGATCGAAACGCGATTGATCCAGCCGCTTTCGGGTGATGCGAAGCCGATTGAAGTGGCCGGGCGGGAAATCAAGGTAGGGGTGCAACCCGCCGCGCTTGAGAGCCTGAAGGCGATGTCTCCGTTCGGCAGGGCCGGGACAGTGGAAGAGGCGGCGGGACCGGTACTGTTTTTCTGTTCGGGTCTGAGCGACTTCGTGACGGGAGAGGTTCTAATCTGTAGCGGAGGGATGCATTTTTAAAGCCATTTGGCAGAGTGTTATTGCCAGGCGGCATAAAATGGGTGTATAGTTCAGTTATGAGTATGTTGGCGATAGTGCCGGGTGTGGAACAGCAAGGCGGTTCCAGCATTGGCCTACGGGCAAAAGAAACCGCTGACCTGATTCATCAGGTGGAAGACGGTCTTTCCTTTGAGGCACTGGAGACACTGGCGAAGTTGACGCGGCAATCCGTGGCAGAGATCGGGGCCATTATCGGGGTTCCGGAGCGTACGCTGGCGCGGCGTAAGATTGCGGGCAAACTGACACCGGAAGAATCGGACCGGTTGGTACGCGTGGCAATGGTTTTTGAGAAAGCGATGGGGCTGTTTGAGTGGGACGCGGCGCCCGCGGTGCAATGGCTGCTGACCCCGAAGGCGGCCCTTTCCGGAGAAGTACCGCTTCGCTATTGCCGGACGGAGCTGGGCGCGCGAGAAGTGGAAAAACTGATCGGACGTTTGGAGCACGGCGTCTTTTCGTGAATCTGCGCGCCTGGCGAATCGTCAAGCGCAAGTATGCCCTGGATGCATTCACGGGGGAAGGTGCCCGGCTCTACGGCGGCCGCTGGAACAGCCCTGGACGGCAGGTGGTGTACACCTCAGAATCGCAATCCTTGGCAGCGCTGGAGTTATTGGTGCACTTGGAGATGCCGGAGGTGCTTTTTCATTACGTCGTTTTTGAGGTGACGTTCGAACCGTCCCTGGCGGAGGACGTAGGTCCAGACTTGCCGGAAAGATGGGATGCCGAACCGGTTTTGCGAAAAGTTCAGGCAATCGGAGATGAGTGGATCCGTTCCGGGGGCTCTGCTGTCTTACGCGTTCCGAGTGCCCTCATACCCTCCGAGAACAACTTTCTATTGAATCCTTTGCACTGGCAATTTTCAAAGATTCGGATTGGGAAAGAAACGCCGTTCCGCATTGACCGGCGCCTTTCGAAAAAGACTAAGTAGAGCGCATTGCTTTGTCGACGGCTTCAACGAAGAAGTACTCGCCCCACATCACGGATTCGTTGACACCCAGATTCTTGTGAATGTGGTAAATGCCGCCTTTGAGGATGCCCTCCCAGCCGGAATCGGGCTTGGCCACGTAGTCGCGGCAGAGATTATCTACTATATGACGGGCGGAAGCTTCGTAGAACTTGCCCTTCATGCGATCGGCCGTGAGTTCAGCAAGTTGAAAGAGGCCGGAAGCAGCAATCGCGGAGGCGGAGGTATCCACCTGCCGGCGGCTTTCGAGAGGGGCATCGAAATCCCACGGCGCAACACCGTCTGCGGGAACATGTTCGAGAAAAAAGTCCGCGCACATTTCAGCAGTTTGAAGGAAGCGGGGATCGCGAGTGTATTCGTAGCAAGTGCCAAACCCGTAGAGCGCCCACGCTATGCCTCGGCTCCAGCCGGAATCACCGCGGGAGCCCTGGTGAGTGGTTTGCTTCAGGAACTCTCCTGTGGCGAGGTCGAACAGGCCTTCGTGGGCCGTGGACCCATCGCCGCGCACCAGAACGCGGCGGGTAGTAAGGGAATGGCGCATGGCGACATCGAGGAGTTGTTCGTCACCGGTCTCAAGGGCGGCGTAGAAGATGATCCCCACGTTCATCATGATGTCGATGAAGAGCGAGTCTTCGGAAACAAAGGACCGTAGATACTGGCCTTTTTCGCGAAACCGGAGGGCCATAGTCCGGCCGGCCTGGATGAGGACGTCGTTCAGCGCCGGTTCTTCGGATAGCTCGAACCAGCGGTAGTAGGTGGACATGAAGATGAAGCCGAGATCGTGGACATTGCGGTCGTGCTGGCGCGGTTCGAGCGGCTTTGAATAATGAATGGCCTGGTCCCGCCACCAGTGTGCTTCCGAACTGCCTTTCGCCTGCTCCTGCGCGTAGACGATCCACATGATTCCGGGCAGGAAGCCATCGCACCAGTGGGTCCACGCTTCGCCTCCGTGTTTCCACTTGCCGTCCCGCGTGTACATGGGATAGAAGTCCGGATGTTTTCCGGCCAAGGCACGCACCTGATGGCGTACGGTCTCCATGGCGCCGTTGAGCAAGCCAACTCCGGCTCGGGGATTGAGTTCAATCATGCGGTTGCGGCTCCTGAATGCCAGCCACATTATATCCGGCTGATGTTTTCCCTCCTATCGTTTACAATCGGCAAAATGCCTTCGCGCAAGCCGCTTCAGAATGGGGACGCCACAGCGAAACCGGTGCGGCCCAAAAAACCGGAGATTGACCCTGATTACGCGCAGTTTAAAATCTCGATCCGCCGCTCCGGAATTCACCGGCATGGGATCTTCGCGGATGAAGACATTCCGAAAAACCGCAAGGTGATCGAGTATAAGGGGGAGCGGATCAACCGGCGCGAGACCAGGAAGCGAAGCGAGGAGCAGGGAGCGATGATTTACCTGTTCACCCTGGACAATTACTGGACGCTGGATGGCGCGGTGGGCGGCAGCGGGGCGGAATACATCAATCATTGCTGCGACCCAAATATCCGCACACTTGTAACAAAGGGCCACATTCTCTATATGACCGCCCGGGACATCAAGAAGGGCGAGGAACTGACCGTGGACTACCATTTCTCAAAGGAGATTGAAAAGATTCCCTGCCATTGTGGATCTCCTAAATGCCGGGGCACCATAAATATCAAATAAAACGCTGAGAACTCGGACTTCATTCGCCAACTAAACAGTTTCCGCTATAAAGATGGCTGCTAAACAGCCGATAGATGTAGAGAACGGAGACCAACTTGACGAATTCTGCTGCTCAAACAGTCCGAAAAACGGTGGTGGTATGCGATACGCAGCCTGTATCGGTGGAAGGGCTTCGCGCCTTGCTGGAGCCTTGTGAGGACCTGAAGTATTCGGGCGCGGTGTGCAGCCTTCCGGCTGCCATGGAACTGGTCGGCAGCTTGCACCCGTCCGTTGTGATGATCGAAAAAGCATTGGGATTGCAGGCGATTGCGGACTGGTTGCAGGTTCTTCGGAAGACGAAGACGGCGGTTGTGGTGTGGGGTATGGGAATCGGGAATGCCGAAGCGCTACGGCTGGTACAGGCGGGAGCGCGCGGAATCGTGCAGAAGTCAAGCGATCTGGAGGCGCTGCTCGCGTGCATCCGCACGGCCGCTGGCGGAGGGACCTGGATGTCGGACACAATCTTCCAAGCGCCGGAGCGGGAGATGCACCAGCGGTCACACCTGACAACGCGGGAGCACCAAGTGGCCGAACTGGTGGAACAGGGCATGCGCAATAAAGAGATTGGGCACAAACTGGGCATCCAGACCGGGACTGTGAAGATTCACCTGAAGCATATATTCGAGAAGACGGGATGCCGCGGGCGGTATGGCCTCGCCCTTTGCGGCTTGCGGGAGAAGGGACAACTGAACCTGGCGGTGATGTAGAAGGGCCGCGGGGACGGCGTGATATCTTCATAATATCTTGCAAATTTCCGGGTTCTTGGGCCTGCTGCTTGCGTGCTCCGTGGCATGGGCAGCCACAGCGCCAGCACCAAGCCGCGTGGTTCTTAATACACTTTCTGAAGAGTTACAGCGTAATTTCATCGGCCTGAAGAAAGCCGAACCCGCGCCGTACTTCTTGTCCTATGAAGTAACGGAACAAGACTTCCACGTAGCCGGTGCGTCTTTGGGCGCGTTGAATTCCAGCGGAGACTCGCGAAGCCGTTTCCTGGACGTCTCGGTCCGGGTGGGGAGCCCGAAACTGGACAATTATCACCGCGTGCGAGGCGAGAGGATCCAGTTCACTTCGGGCGTGAATGTCGCCATCGATGACAACGTAAGCTCCCTCCAGCAGCGTTTGTGGCTGGAAACGGACCGGGTGTACCGCCTGGCCGCCGAGCGCCTGATCAAAATCCGGACGAATCAGCAAGTGAAAGTCGCGGAGCGCGACAACTCCGATGACTTTTCGAAAGAACTGCCCTCGACGTATACGGAACCCGTTCACAAGGTTCAGTTCGACCGCCAGAAGTGGGAACAGCGAGTCAGGCATCTATCCGCGGCATTCGCCCCACACTCGTCGCTGTTGAACTCCAGCGTGTTCGTAACCGCGCAGGACGATACGCGATACTTCGTCAACAGCGAGGGGAGCCGCATCCAGCATGGCCGTGGCTTCGCTCGAGTCATCATTTCCGCGCAGGCGAAGAGCCCCGACGGGATGGATCTGGCGGATGCCGAGACTTTCGATGCCGCGGATGCCGCGCACCTGCCCAACGATGAGTTCCTGCTTGCCTCCATAGCGCGGGTTTCGGGGCATGTGGAAGCCCTTCTGAAAGCTCCGGTGACTGAACCGATTGCCGGGCCGGCCATCTTCTCCGGCCGAGCCAGCGGCGTGTTTTTTCACGAAATCTTCGGGCACCGGATTGAGGGGCATCGGCAGAAGGACGACACGGAAGGCCAAACATTCACCAAGAGCCTGGGCGAGAAGGTGCTGCCTGAGTTTCTGAGTGTGGATTTCGACGCGACACTCCACAAGGTGAATGGAATCGATCTGAACGGCTGGTACGCCTATGATGATGAAGGCATCCCCGCCCAACCTCTGCGGCTGGTGGACAAAGGTGTTCTGAAGTCCTTTCTGATGTCGCGATCCCCGATTGAGGGGTTCGTGCACTCAAACGGGCATGGGCGCAGGCAACCCGGTTTCGAAGTGGTTTCGCGGCAATCGAATTTACTCGTAAACAGCACGAAGATGGTTCCCGCACCCAAGCTTCGCGAAATGCTGATTGAAGAAGTGAAGCGCCAAGGTAAGCCGTACGGGCTGTATTTCGAGGACATCACCGGAGGATTTACCACCACGGGCCGCGCCGGGCTGCAAGCATACAAGGTAATTCCCGTGATCGTATATCGCGTGTACCCGGATGGACGGCCGGATGAACTCATTCGCGGCGCCGATATTGTCGGGACTCCGCTTTCCAGCTTCTCGAAGATTCTGGCAACTTCAGACAAATTGGAGGTGTTCAACGGGTATTGCGGAGCGGAATCGGGCAGTGTTCCGGTTTCAGCGGTTTCACCGGCCATCTTGATTTCCGAAATTGAAATTCAGAAGAAAGACAAGTCGCAGGAGCGGCCCCCTTTGCTGGCGCGTCCTGACATGGGGCCCACAGAGTGAAGGCTTTTCTCGCGATTTTGTTTTGCGCCGGGACAGCGCTCCCGCAAGACGACGTGATCCTGAAGGCGATGCGTGATGAGCTGAACCGCTCTATGACGTTGAAGCTCATGAATTTGGAGACGCCGTATTACGTCGAGTATGAGATCGACGATGTGCGTCAGTATTCGGCATCGGCCAGCTTGGGCGGTCTACTGGGATCCACCGATGGACGAATCCGCGTTCCGCGGGTCCGAGTGCGCGTGGGCAATTACGATTTCGACAACACCAATTATGTCGGCAGCGGATTTAACTTTGGGACACGGTATGACATTCGCCTGCCGCTGGACGACAACTATGGCGTGCTCCGGCAGAACTTGTGGCTGGCCACGGACCAAAGTTACAAATCCGCACTGGAAGCCATCGCGCGAAAGCGCGCGGCGCTACGGAGCCTTTCGGTGGCGGAAAAGCTTACCGATTTCAGCAAGGCGGCTCCGGCGCGCCTTGTAGAGCCGATGGCAACCGCCGCATCTAATTTTGATCCATGGCTGAATCGGACCCGCAGCTTATCCGGAATCTTTCTGGATTATCCGAAGGTGAAGAATTCCGCGGTGGAGTTTTCAGCGCTGGACGGAACGCACTACTTTCTAACATCAGAGGGTTCCGAAGTGCGGCAACATGCCGACCTGGGAATTGTTCGGGTAAAAGCAGCCGTGCAGGCCCCGGATGGCATGCAGTTAAGGGATTCTGTTGTCTTTCAGGCCCGCGATTACAACCGGCTGCCCGGCGAGCCGGAGATGGTCCGCGCGGTGAAGGCGCTCTCGGCAAACCTGAGTAATCTGGCGCAAGCTCCACTTGGCGATACTTATTCGGGCCCGGTTTTGTTCGAGGGAATTGCCGGATCTCAGATCTTTGCCGAGGTGCTTGGCAAGAATTTATCGCTCGCCAGGAAGCCGGTGCTGGAACCGGGATCGCCTGGGTCGATTCCCACCAGCGAACTGGAAGGCCGGCAGGGCGCGCGCATACTGCCTGAGATGTTTCGGATTGTGGATGACCCTACCCAGACCGAATACCATGGACACACTTTGTTCGGGAGTTACCAGGTGGATGATGAAGGCGTGCAACCCCAGCCCCTCACCATCGTCGAAAAGGGAGTGCTGAAAAATTTCGTATTGACCCGCCAGCCTGTTCGAGGATTTCCGGCCTCCAATGGACGTGCGCGATTGCCGGGATCGTTTGGAGCCAGGGGCGCTGCTATCTCTAACTTATTTGTTCAGGCTTCCGAAACGTCCGCTCTGCCGGAATTGCGGCAGAAACTGATAGAAGTTTGTAAGCAGCGCGGAAAGCCATACGGGATTCTGGTCCGCAAAATGGATTTCCCTTCATCGGCTTCCCTCGATGAAGCGCGCCGGCTTCTTTCGGGTGGTGGACAAGCGGGCGGATCTCATCCAGTGAGTTTGCCCGTATTGATTTATCGCGTGTATCCGGACGGCCATGAAGAATTGGTGCGCGGCCTGCGTTTTCGGGGGTTGAACGTACGATCGCTCAAAGACATACTTGCCGCCGGTAACGATGCCAATGCGTTCGACTATCTGGAGAACGGGTTTCCGTTTGCCTTAATGGGCGCCGGTAATGAAGCGGCAGAGGTGACCGTGGTGGCGCCCAGCATTCTGGTCGATGACCTGGAACTGCTGCCGTTAGAAGACGAGTTGCCTAAGCTTCCGATCGTCGCCCCCCCTGTTCTGTCGCGATGAGGATTCTAAGCCGGTATGTATTCCGGGAAGTGCTTTCGAGCGCTCTTCTTGGATCCGCGCTGGCAACGTTTGTCATATTCCTGCAAGGCCCGGGGAAGTTGCTGCTGGAGTTGCTGGTTAAGACATCCACCACGCCGCAAACAGGATTAAAGCTATTCATTTTGGCGCTCCCGCGCGTGCTCCCATTGGCGATTCCATTCGGGGTGCTGGTGGGAATCCTGATCGGATTGGGCCGCATGGCTTCGGATGGCGAAATCACCGCCATGCGGGCAAGTGGCATTTCGAGCCGTACTGTGACTCCGCCGGTTCTGCTATTTTGTCTGCTCGCCGCAAGCTTGGCCGCGTGCGCTTCGCTATGGCTGACACCGCTCGCGATCCGGAGCAACCTGAAGATTCTCAACCGGATCGCCGCGGAGCAGCTTACGACAGATGTCCAGCCTCGCGTCTTTGAGGAGAGCTTTCCCAAGACTGTCCTGTATGTGAACGATGTGAAGCCAGGGCAGCCAGTGGTTTGGAACCACGTGTTTCTGGCCGATCTTACCCCCCCGGAAGAGCGGCCCATGGTGGGCGGCAAACCCCCGGAGGGGCCCAGGATCACCATCGCCGAAAAGATTGTAGCCGTGCCGGATGTAAAGCACAACCGGGTTCAACTTTCGCTCCGCAACGGCAGCACGCACGAGATTGCAAGGGATGGACAGGGGTATCATCAGACCTTTCCCACCGGCGATCAGGTACTGGATTCTTCCCCGCCTTCGGAAGTGAAGGCCAAGGCATTCAGCGAGATGCCGACGCGGGAGCTGATCCGGTTTGTGAAGGCCACAGACCGGAAGCTGGACGAAAGTATCGAGGCGCGGGTGGAGCTGAATAGCCGGATGGCGCTGCCGCTAGCATGCGTAATGCTTGGCCTGGTGGGAATTCCGTTGGGCATTCAATCGAGGAAGGGAGGGAAGTCGGCCGGGTATGTGACGGCAATCTTTCTTGCGTTCTTCTGCTACTACCTTTCCTATATCAGCTTGACAGCAATGGCCCGGCAGCGCTCCATCAGCGTGGAAATGGCTTCCTGGCTTCCGAACGCCGTATTTTTTTTGGCGGGCATGGTGCTTTTAGTCGGCCTCGAAAAGCCGGGTGACCGGAATCTCATCGGGAGAATACAACTTGCCTTTTCCGTTCTTTGGAACAGATTGGCAGCAAAACCGGCTAAGCAGCCCAGACCGGAATCCCGGTCCGCCCGGTCCCGCTTTCTCCTCTTTCAGATACTCGACGTCTATGTGCTGAGTCAGTTCTTATTTTATTTCTCGATTCTGCTGGCAAGCTTTGTTGCGATGGCTCAGGTTTATAACTTCTTCGAGTTGCTCAGTTACATTATCAAGAACAAGATCCCGCTTTTTAAGACCTTCACTTACCTGGCATTCTTGACCCCCAAGCTGATTTACGATACGCTGCCTGTGAGCGTGCTTGTCGCGGTTCTGGTTACATTCGGCGTGCTGACCAAGAACAATGAAGTGACCGCATTCAAAGCGTGCGGCGTCAGCGTCCGCCGTCTCGGTATGCCGGTTCTGGTAATCAGCCTGTTTCTCAGCGGCGGGCTGTTCGCATTTGACTACTACTACATTCCGCGCGCCAATTTGAAGCAGGACGCGCTCCGGAATGAGATCAAAGGCCGTCCGGTTCAGACGTATCTTCGTCCGGATCGCAAATGGATATACAGCGCCGCCGGATCCCGAATTTACTACTACAAACTTTTCGACACCGCCCAGAACACCATGGTGGGGGTGAATGTGTATGAACTCGATCCGGTGACCTTTCAGCTTCGCAAAGAAATCTCCGCAGAGCGCGCGGAATGGAAACCATCGTTGAAGACCTGGATTTTTCAGGATGGCTGGTCGCGCAGCATTCGAGGCGTCTTGGAAACGAAATTCGATGCGTTCCAGGCCACCACGTTCCGCGAACTGGATGAGCCGCCCAGTTACTTCATCAAGGAAGTGAAACAGGATAAACAGATGAACTACCGGGAGTTGCAGCGCTACATCCAGGATCTGCAACAAAGCGGGTTCGATACGGTGCAGCTCCGGGTGCAGCTCTACAAGAAATTCTCAGTGCCCATGTTCGCGCTGATTATGGCGCTCATCTCGATTCCGTTTGGTTTCATGGTGGGCAATCGCGGAGCAATCACGGGCATCGGCGTGAGTATTGGAATTGCAATGACGTATTGGGGTGTGGACAAGTTGTTCGAACAGATCGGAAACGTAAACCATTTGCCTCCCGCAGTGGCGGCGTGGTCACCGGATGCGCTGTTTTCCCTGGCGGGAATCTATCTGATGCTGCGAATGAAAAGCTGAGTTGTATAGTCGTATCGAAGGAGAGCCGCGATGACCGCCAATCCCCAAGCCCGTTTATCAATCGTTGCTTATAAAGCCAAGCCCGGCAAAGAAGCTGAATTGATGTCCCTCGCACAGGAACACGTTCCTTACCTGCGCAGCCTCGGATTTGCAACCGAACGCCCTCACATGGTTGCTACGGCGGCCGACGGAACCATTGTTGAAATTTTCGAATGGGCGGAGGGCGGCCTGGAAAAAGCGCATAGCCACCCCGGTTTGGGTGAGATGTGGATGCGTTATGCGGCGGCGTGCGACTTTGTTCCGCTCAAGACCCTGGAGGAAGCGGGGGCGATGTTCGCCAACTTCGTTCCGGTAAATTAAGGGTTCCGCCTGATAATCGGAAGGTGTCCACTCACTACGATTCCATCGTAATTGGCACCGGGCAATCCGGACCGTCTTTGGCACGGCGTCTTTCCGGTTCCGGCCGGAATATCGCGGTAATCGAGAGGAAACGGTTTGGGGGAACCTGTGTGAACACCGGCTGCATCCCCACAAAAACCCTGATAGCCAGTGCGCGCGCTGCTTGGATGGCTCGGCATGCACCGGATTATGGAGTCGAAATCGCAAGCGGGATTTCGGTCAATATGAAGAAGGTTCGCGCACGCAAGGACAGGATTGCGGGGGAATCCGAAAATGCTGTGCGCGCGGGTTTGATGGATCTCGACCGGTGCCGCGTTATCCAAGAGCACGCGCGGCTGATTGGCCCGCATCGGGTGGAGGTAAGTGGCGAAACCCTGGAAGCGCCCGAGATCTTCCTGAATGTGGGTGCGCGAGCGGCAACGCCGCAGATACCGGGCCTCGATCAGGTGTCTTATCTGACGAACTCAGGCATGGTGGATGTCGATTTCCTTCCAGATCACCTTCTCATTCTTGGAGGGAGCTATGTCGCGCTGGAATTTGCACAAATGTATGCGCGATTCGGAAGCAGGGTGACGGTGGTGGAGCGAGCGGCGAACCTGCTATCGCGGGAGGATGGCGATGTGTCGCAAGCTGTGCGCGAAATTCTGGAGAGCGAACAGATCCGCGTGGTGACCGCAGCCAAAGACATCAGCGTTTCGGGGCATGGGGACGGCCAAAGCATTGTTGTTCGTTGGAACGGCGGAGAAGCCTTAGGTTCGCATCTGCTTGTTGCATTGGGACGTACTCCGAATACGGACGATCTGGGGGCCGACGCGGCTGGCTTGAAACTGGATAGGCGCGGGTATGTAGAAGTGGACGGCCAGTTGCGATCCAACATCCCCGGCCTGTGGGCTTTGGGCGATTGCAACGGCAAGGGCGCGTTCACCCACACTTCGTACAACGATTACGAGATTGTCGCGGCCAATCTGCTGGACGGCGGATCCCGCAGGGTGACGGACCGAATCCCGGCTTACAACGTATACATCGATCCTCCGCTGGCGCGGGCCGGCATGTCGGAAACCGAAGTGCGGAAGTCAGGCAAGCCGGCATTGATGGGCTTTCGTCCCATGACGAAAGTGGGACGGGCGAAAGAGAAGGGTGAAACCAAAGGCTTTCTTAAGATTCTGGTGGACGCGGGCTCCTGCCAGATATTGGGCGCGTGTCTATTGGGGGTGGAGTGCGACGAAGTAATTCACTGCATTTTAGACATAATGTACGCGAAAGCTCCTTATCAAATTCTGAAGGACGCTGTGCATATTCACCCGACCGTATCCGAACTGATCCCAACCGTTTTAGGGGATTTGAAGCCGCTATAATGGCCCATTAGGAGATTTCCGGTAGTAGACCAATGATCGATATTAAGAAAAAACTGCAGGATGAGATTGCCGCGCTCGAAATTGAGATGCGGGTCGAACTTCCCAAGCAGATCCTGACCGCGCGCGCTCATGGCGATTTGAAGGAGAACGCCGAATATCACGCCGCGAAAGAGCGTCAGGGCATGGTCAATGCCAAGCTGAATCAGCTCAAGACGCGGTTGGCCGAAGTTTCGATGATCGATTTCTCCCGAATCCCTACGGACCGCGCCGGTTTGGGTTCGGAAGTGGTGGTGCTGGATATCAAGAAGAACGAGGAGTTGACTTACACGCTGGTGATGACCGAAGAAACGGACGCGGCGCGTGGGATGATTTCGACGGGTTCGCCGATTGGGCGGAGCCTGGTTGGCAAGGAAATCGGGGACGTGGTGAAAGTGCAGCTTCCCGGCGGCATGAAGGAACTGGAGATCCTGAAGCTCAAGACGATTCACGAGATGGCCTGAGTTAGTTGGCGGAAGTTTATGACGGTGACACGGAGTATCGGTTGGTTTTGCGGCAGGATTCTGGAAAAGATCGTGAGTTCGCTCGCGCTTTCCCGCATACACCCGAACGTGCTGACTTTCATCGGACTTCTGATCAATGTTTGGGCGGCGTATTGGTTTGCGGCGGGTAAGTTTTTCGCGGCCGGGCTGGTGGTAATCGGCGCGGGGCTGTTCGACATGGTCGATGGGCGCGTGGCGCGGGAAACCAACCGGGTTACGCGGTTTGGCGGCTTTTTCGATTCCGTGCTGGACCGGTATTCGGACCTGGGACTCTATATCGGGTTGCTGGTGTATTACGCGTCAATCAACCGGTTCTTTTATATTGTTCTGACTGCGATTGTGATGACCGGGTCCGTGATGGTGAGTTACACGCGGACGCGCGCGGAGAACGAGATCCCGAAGTGCAAGGTGGGATTCCTGGAGCGCCCGGAGCGCGTGGTGCTGATCATTATCGGTGGGCTGTTCGACCGCATGGCCCCGGCCCTATGGGTGATCGCCGTGCTTTCGAACCTCACTGTGATTCACCGGATGATCTACACCTGGCAGGAATCGAAACGTCTCGAGCATGCGCAGCTTCGCTCGGTTCGGGTGTTGCAGTAGCGCCGGCTCCGGTCAGAGACGGATCAGCCATTTGCGGCGGTACAGGACATAGCTGAAGACGAATACCGCCGCCACATTTGCAACGGCAAACAGGACGGACGCGCGTTTGGGGCTCGCCAGGGGCAGCAGCGCATTCTGATAAATCCACTGCTGGAGGGCGATGCTGCGGTTGTTGGGGCCAGGCATGCGAATCACGTCCATTAAGCGGGCAATGATTCCGGAGAGCACGTACGCGGAAAGCGCGTTGCTTCCGTAGATGACGAAGGGCTTGGCCCAGGCGCGGTGGTTTTGAACATCGATGAGCCAGTAGAACAGGGCGAAGACTCCGGTTGCCATGCCGGCCATGAACACGGAGAAGGTGCTGGTCCACAAGCCTTTGTTGATCGGCATCCAGATATTCATCACCAACCCTGAGAAGATAAGCCCGCACGCAGCGGTGAAGAGCCACGC